>NZ_CAWPRC010000190.1:0-15848 GCF_963890165.1 Aliivibrio sp. SR45-2
TAAGCCACAGCCTTTACTGTAACACCATTGACCAAAGTAATTGCTTGCTTCACGAGCAAAACGGGAGGTTCCCCATGCTGATTCATTAGCACCTTGGCTTAATACTAACGGCGCAGGGATCAAATCAACCTTAACCAATAGAGAAGAAAGCCATTCAGAAGTAATTCCTTCATCAGAAAGAGCACTTTTATAAGATTCAGCCAACTCTCCAACTCTCGTCGTTTCCGCCGACGTTAACGATTCTGATTTAGCGACTTTATCCGAAATTCGCTCTAAAAATACACGCTCTTCAGCAACACGTATATTTTCATTCATTACCGCGGGATACATAAAATTAAAGAAGGCTGCTTTTTTTTCTTTCACATCCTTGAATCCCTTAAAATCAGGCACATCTTCTTTGGGTGTACAGGCAACAACCGTTAATAGTGTAATCGCCGAAATTAGAATTTTTTTAATCATTAGAAACTCACGCGTTAAAAATATTATTTTGAACTTGATGATCTGGGCCGTTGCCCTCATCGTCTTTTTTAACCATCACTTTTAACGTAATACCAAACATATTACGATAAAGAATGCCTTTAATATTGAAGATAAACGGCATCACAACAATTAAACCAACACCATACAACGCAATACCAAAAACAAGAGCCAGCATAATAACAACATGAATAAGCAGCATTGAGCCGAGTTTCTTATTTGTTGCTCTAAAAGAAAGCAGCAACGCTTTTAGTGGCATCACTTTCTTTTCACAGACAAGTAAAATAGCAAAGCCAAATGCCATCGATAGGTACAAAGCCACTAACGGAAGGTAAAGATTAACCATTCCTTGGAATACTTCAGATAAAATAGTGACAAGTGCAACCATTCCAGCAGAAGCAATACCTTTAAATATATATTGCGTAGGACACTTTATTCCCGCGGCATGACTCATCCCCATCAAACTGGCGCCAGCGGTTAATGGAGAAACAATAACTTGAGCACTTAAACCTGCAACAAAAGCGGCATAAGATATTTTAGATGTTAATTCGACTTCGCCTAAAATAGCCTTAAACAAAACAGCAGGATCACCTAACTGAATTTGCAAAGCTAAAAAGAAAATTGCCATATAAGAAAACGTCAGCAAAAGAATTGCTGGAGAAAAAGTAAAAAAATGTTTAATCGTATTTTTCCAAGCTTCTTGGATAACACTAACAGGGCTTAATTCAACTTCGCCTGATAAGGCTTTTTCGATGCTACCACCAAGGACAAACGTTTTTTCTTTCGGTTGTTCATTCATTTTTGCACACCACAATAAAACATGGCGCGATTATACGGCTTTCACCATCTGAGTGCAGTAGTCATAAAAAAGAAATTAACGATTTATTTGATAATAGCGGAATATCATCAAAAACAATTGTAACAAAACCAACCAAGTTGCTGATCTTTGTCTATAATAAAGCACGAAATATATACAGAATAGTTATGATAATCAGAGTCTTTTAAAAAAATATGACTAATGAAATAAAAAACACTTTGCATATCGTTACTTGGGGTCTATTATGCGCCCGAAATCACATCATACATTCACCACACTAAGAGCGGTATCACTACCCAAGGCGGAGATAAAAAGACATTGAACGTTACACTACAATCCGAAAAAAATGCGGTTATTAAATTAACGGGCATTTCAAAAAGCTTTGATGGAAAAGAAGTTATATCTAAATTTGATTTAGACGTAAATCACGGTGAATTTTTAACGATTCTAGGCCCATCAGGTTGTGGTAAAACCACAGTGTTACGCATGATTGCAGGTTTTGAAACCGCAGATGCAGGAACAATTTTACTGGATTCGAAAGATGTAACGTCTATCCCCGCAGAACAGAGGCATGTGAATACTGTATTCCAAAGCTACGCCCTATTCCCACACATGACGGTATTTGACAACGTTGCGTTTGGTTTACGTATGCAAAATGTGCCAAACAAAGACATCGAATCACGCGTAATGGAAGCATTACAAATGGTGCGTCTAGCACAAATGGCAAATCGTAAACCGCACCAGTTATCAGGTGGTCAACAACAACGTATCGCGATTGCACGTGCTGTTGTAAATAAGCCAAAAGTTCTATTGTTAGATGAATCTTTATCTGCCCTTGATTACAAATTGCGTAAGCAAATGCAGATTGAGCTAAAACAACTACAACGTCAGTTGGGTATTACTTTTATTTTTGTAACTCACGATCAAGAAGAAGCCCTCTCTATGTCAGATCGCATCATTGTTATGCGTGACGGTGTTATCGAACAGGACGGTACTCCTCGTGAAATTTACGAAGAACCTAAGAACTTATTCGTTGCTCGCTTCATCGGTGAAATCAATGTGTTCGCCGCTACGGTGCTAGAACGCCTAGATGACAAGCGAATCAGAGCCGAAATCGAAGACACGTCAGCAGTCGTTTATTGTGATCTGGATGTCAACCCAGGCGATAAAGTAAAAGTGCTACTGCGCCCTGAAGATTTGCGACTGGAAGAAATTAAAGAATCAGACACCAAAGGCATCACCGGTTACGTTCGTGAACGTACTTACAAAGGGATGACATTGGACTCTGTTCTTGAATTAGATTCAGGCATGCGTGTCATGATCAGTGAATTCTTTAATGAAGATGATCCAGATGTTGATCACTCTTTAGGTCAAAAAGTAGCAATTACTTGGGTTGAAAGTTGGGAAGTGGTGCTCGCAGATGAACAAGAAGTTTAATCTCCAAAATATCATCATCACCGTTATTGTAACGTGGTTACTGTTGTTCGTGTTCATTCCTAATGTAATGATCATAGGCACAAGTTTCCTTACTCGTGATGAAGCAAATTTAATCGAAATGACGTTTACACTAGATAACTATCTTCGTCTTTTTGATCCTTTGTACGCAAAAGTACTGTGGCATTCATTTTATATGGCCATTGTTGCAACACTACTGTGTTTAGTTGTGGGTTACCCATTTGCTTACATTGTTGCAAAAATGCCAGAAAAATGGCGTCCATTTATGCTGTTTTTAATCATTGTTCCTTTTTGGACTAACTCACTGATCCGTACTTACGGACTTAAAATTGTGTTAGGAACTCAAGGTATTTTGAATAAAGGGTTACTTGCGATGGATATCATTGATAAACCATTACGCATTATGTATTCAGAAACAGCGGTAATGATAGGTTTAGTCTATATCCTATTACCATTTATGATTTTGCCTTTGTACTCTGCAATTGAAAAGCTAGATAATACCTATTTAGAAGCAGCAAAAGATCTTGGCGCAAATAAGCTGCAAACACTGTTAAAAATAGTTCTGCCATTAACCATGCCAGGGATCATTGGTGGTTGCTTATTAGTTCTACTCCCCGCTCTTGGTATGTTCTACATTTCTGATTTATTAGGCGGCGCGAAAAACCTATTAATCGGTAATGTTATTAAAAGCCAAGTATTAAACGCTCGAGATTGGCCATTTGGTGCAGCGACCAGTATTGCCCTCACCTTGGCAATGGCATTAATGCTGTATGCCTATTATCGAGCTGGCAAGTTATTAAATAAAAAGGCGGATCTAGACTGATGGGACGCGCAATAAAAATCAGCTTTATGAGTTTGGTGTATATATTCCTATACCTACCAATCATCGTTTTGATCGTAAACTCATTTAACGCAAGTAAATTTGGCATGAAATGGGGTGGATTTACCACCAAATGGTATGAAGCGTTAGTCAACAATGACAGCTTAATGCAAGCTGCTTGGCATTCAATTACGATTGCCGTAATTTCAGGCACCGCTGCAACCATTATTGGTAGCTTAACTGCCGTAGCCTTATTTCGTTACCAGTTTAAAGGCAAAAAATTTGTTAACGGTTTACTGTTCATCGTCATGATGTCACCAGATATTGTGATGGCTATTTCACTCTTGGCTATCTTCTTGGTGATTGGATTTGAACTTGGATTTTTTACACTATTAATTTCTCACATTACTTTCTGTCTTCCCTTCGTGGTAGTTACGGTATACAGCCGTTTGAAAGGGTTTGATGTAAAAATGTTAGAAGCGGCACGAGATCTAGGCGCTAGCGAATGGGTTATCTTAAAACAAATTATTTTACCGTTAGCTAAACCTGCAGTGGCTGCTGGCTGGCTATTAAGCTTCACATTGTCACTGGATGACGTGATTATCAGTTCGTTTGTAACAGGACCAACCTATGAGATCTTACCACTGAAAATCTATTCAATGGTAAAAGTAGGTATTTCACCTGAAGTAAATGCCCTAGCAACCGTCATGTTAATCGTATCACTTGCTTTAGTTGTGCTATCACAACTGCTAGCAAGAGAGAAAATAAAGTAACGTTTAATAAATTCAAATACATTGTTTCGTATAAACAATGAAATCTGGAAGACATGCCTTTTGTTCGACATGTCTTCTTTTTTATCACTCTAATGGAGAGTCAATCAATGAACAAAATGGCTGCGTTTTTTACTGGAACCGCCTGCGCTTTAGCAATGACAATGAATGTTGCACACGCAAAAGAAAATGATGAATTGGTATTCATGAACTGGGGACCATACATCAACAGTAATATTATCGAAGAATTTACTAAAGAGACTGGAATTAAGGTGATCTATTCTACCTACGAGTCTAACGAAACCTTATATGCAAAAATGAAAGCGCATAACAAAGGTTATGATTTAGTGGTTCCATCAACGTACTTTGTCGCAAAGATGCGTGATGAAAAAATGCTTCAACCTATTGATAAATCAAAAATATCAAATTTTGATGGTTTAGATACTAACTATTTAAATAAACCTTTTGACCCTCAAAACGAATACTCAATCCCACACGTAGTCGCCATTACAGGTTTAGCGGTCAATACTGACATGTATGATCCCGCTGACTTTAATAGCTGGGCTGATTTATGGAACCCAGAATTTGAAGGCCAATTAATGTTAATGGATGATACTCGTGAAGTATTCCATATTGCATTACGTAAGTTAGGTTACTCAGGTAACTCTACCAATCCTAAAGAAATTGATGAAGCCTACGCTGAGTTGCAAAAACTAATGCCAAATGTATTAGTCTTTAATTCAGATAACCCAGCCGCTCCCTATTTAGCAGGAGAAGTTGGCCTTGGTATGCTTTGGAATGGTTCTGCCGCCGCAGCACAAGCTGAAGGATTACCAATTAAACTGATCTTCCCTAAAGAAGGCGGTATTGGTTGGGTAGACAATTTTGCAATCCCTGCTGGTGCAAAAAATGTAGAAGCATCTCATAAAATGATAAACTTCTTACTTCGTCCAGACATTGCTGCCAGAATATCCACGGATACTGGTTACCTAACAGCTGTTCAAGTTTCTAATGACAAATTCAAAGATGTTGCCCCTCTATTTCCATCTCAAGCAGATCTAGATCGCGTCGAGTGGCAATCAGCAGTGGGTAACATGACGGTAAAATACGAAGAGTATTTTTTAAAACTGAAAGCCGGACAGTAGCCTAACCCTTTACTGACCAACTCAATAGCAGCGTTTATCGCTGCTATTTTTATTTTTACCATTCAAATATCCTTTCTTTTTTGTAAATACATTTCCATTTCTTATAAAGCCATGATGTTCATCGCAAAAATTGCTATACTGCTTAGCTATTAGTAACACTCCCCATCTTATTAGGAGAAGGAAATGAAAAAGTGGACAACTCTCGTCTCTACAGGACTGTGCGCTGCAGCCTTAATCGCTGGTAATGCACAAGCTGCAGATAAAGAGCTCTATTTTTATAACTGGTCAGAATACATTCCTAACGAAATTTTAGAAGACTTTACAAAAGAAACTGGTATTAAAGTCTATTATTCAACTTATGAGTCTAATGAAAGCATGTACGCTAAATTAAAAACTCAGGGTTCTGGATATGATCTAGTCGTTCCTTCTACTTACTTTGTGTCTAAAATGCGCAAAGAAGGCATGCTACAAAAAATTGATAAAACAAAACTGCCACATTTTAAAGATTTAGACCCAAATTACTTAAATAAACCATTTGATCCAAACAATAACTATTCTATCCCATACATTTGGGGAGCGACGGGTATTGGCGTCAACGCTGATATGATGAACCCTGCAGATCTTCATTCTTGGAATGATTTCTGGGATGAGAAATGGGAAGGTCAGTTAATGATGATGGATGACTCTCGTGAAGTGTTCCATATCGCATTAACTAAACTTGGTTATTCAGGGAATACAACAAACCCAGATGAAATTAAAGCGGCTTATGAAGAGCTTAAAAAACTAATGCCAAATGTATTAGTCTTTAACTCTGATTTCCCAGCAAATCCATACCTTGCTGGTGAAACAAGCGTAGGTATGCTTTGGAATGGCTCAGCTTATATGGCTCGTGAAGAAGGCGCAAACATTCAGATCGTATGGCCAGATAAAGGCACGATTTTCTGGATGGACAGCTTAGCTATCCCATCAGGAGCTAAAAACATCGACGCGGCACACCAAATGATGGATTTCTTACTTCGTCCAGAGAACGCAGCTAAAATTGCTTTAGAGATTGGTTACCCTACGCCAGTTAAATCAGCATATCCTCTTCTTCCTAAATCGTTTGCAAACGATCCAAACATCTTTCCACCACAAGAAGTGATGGACTCAGGTGAATGGCAAGATGAAGTCGGTAAAGCAAGCGCACTTTACGATGAGTATTTCCAACGCCTAAAAGTTGATATGTAATAGTTCATGTATCCATTAAAACAAAAAGCCAATGATTATATTCATTGGCTTTTTTATTTAATAAGAGAAAATAACCGACAAAGTAAACGTTATGCTTCTAATAGTTCAGAAACAAGTTCAGGCACTAATACTCCCGCTTTCCCATAACGCTTTTCTTCAAACTCATCTTCAACAGCACTTGCTTCAAGATTAATTTCAATGGTATGTGCACCATGTAATGTGGCTTCATGAACAAAGCCAGCAGCAGGGTAAACAGAACCTGATGTACCAATAGAAATAAACAAATCTGCCTGACTTAATAGATCGTGAATTCTTCCCATTTCAAGAGGCATTTCACCAAACCAAACAACATGAGGACGTAACTGTGCAGGGATCTGACAACAATGACACAAATCACCAGTCTGTATATCATCAGTACAAGCAATCACTTGATTCGATTCTTCACAGCGAATCTTATTGAGTTCACCATGCATATGAATCACATTTTTACTTCCACCACGCTCGTGTAAGTCATCAATATTTTGAGTCACAATAGTAACGGTCCCATCGAGTTCTTTTTCTAATTGAGCTAATGCTTTATGTGCCGCATTTGGTTGAATAGCATCACTCTTTAATAACGCTCGACGTTTATTATAGAAATCTTGAACCAAATCAGGATCCTTGAAAAAACCTTCCGGTGTCGCTACATCTTCAATTCGGTGATTTTCCCATAAGCCATCACTGGCGCGAAATGTTTGAATCCCAGATTCAGCGGAAATACCAGCGCCAGTTAAAATCACAATATTCTTATATGGAAAAAGCATGTCATCATCCTTTATTTATTCTAAAACACGTATTATTTCTACAGACTATCAACAAGATCAATCAGTTAAATATAACATAACACAAAAATATCACTATCACTTGTAAGGGCATCTAAAAACAAAATCATAACTCACTTTATTCAATTGCATTGAACACTTACAATTAGTCAAACGTTGGTCAATTACCATTAATCGAGACGCTCATGTTAAAGCAAGCCAAACAAATGATTGTGTTCAACGCACTACATCAACAACAAAGCTTTACTAAAGCTGCTCAACTTCTCGAAATATCTAGAACTCAGGTAAGTAAACAGATCCAGTTGCTTGAAGAACGCTTAGGAGTTCAATTAGTGCAACGAACCACTCGTTCTTTTTCTCTTACCGAAGCGGGTCAATCTTTTGCCGTCCATTGCGCGAATATTGCCGATGAAATCAATGAAGCAGAAAATGAACTGCTTTCTAATGTAGACAATCTACAAGGAAAACTACGAGTCGGTATTGCTCAGTCATTCGCAACCAATCATATTTTGCCTTATCTGTCAGAGCTTCATCTGCGCTACCCTTTATTGAATGTTGAAATTACCTTGTTTGATCATAAAATTGATGTCATCGCAGAGCAATTAGACTTATGGATAGGAGTCATGGACTCTCCTCCTGAAGGATTTGTTGCTCGTCACTTAATTGATTGTCATTTTGTTTTAGTTGCTAGCCCTTCTTATCTTTCGATACAAGGGATCCCTTATCATCCTTATGATTTAAAAAAGCATAATTGTTTAACTTATGTGAGCCGAGAACGTAAAGACAATGTATGGGGGTTTCATAAAGATAACGATAATCTACAAATTAAAGTCTCAGGGAATTATCGCATTGATTCAGCTGATGCGATTCGGAATGCAACAATTGCAGGAAGTGGAATTGGTTACGTTGCAACGTATTTACTGTCTGATGAATTGCGTACCGGTAAGCTGATCCAACTCTTACCCGATTGGGAATTAAATCAGTCGATGCCGTTATATGCCGTTTACCCTCGTCGTAAATTCTTACCTAAAAAAGTCCATGTTTTTATGGAATTTGTTCGTCAGCATATTAATTCAGAGAAAATTGATAATATATAAACGACGAAACATGCAATCATTAGGGATAATATTCAGCCTTATTATCCCATATAGTAACAACTGACTCTTATATACGTGATAAAACTCTCAATTATTACCTTTTTGATGAATAGACAATCAATTAGCCTTCTTTTTGTTATTCTTATGTACGATCAATAACAACTTGATCCTTGTCACACTTTTATTTTTGACTAGAATACCTTCGCAATCATTACACTAGTTATTATTGGAGTTTGGCTGTGGACTTTCTGGTCAGTATTTTAGGCATTATTAGCCTTTTTACGGTTGCATTTCTTTTTTCTGAAAATCGACAAGCGATTAAGTGGCGCACAGTCTTAGGTGCTTTCTTTATTCAAATCTTGTTTGCCGGTTTCATTCTTTATGTTCCTATCGGTCGCACCATTTTAAACGGCATATCTACTGCGGTTTCAGATATCATTGCTTATGGCCGCGTTGGAACTGAATTCTTATTTGGTGACTTAGCACAATATAAATTAGGTTTTATTTTTGCGGTTAACGTTTTACCAACGATTGTTTTTTTCTCTGCGTTAATTTCTGTGTTGTACTACCTTGGTATCATGGGATGGATAATTAAAACCATCGGTGGCGGGTTACATCGCTTTCTTGGAACCACACGTACAGAATCAATGTCAGCTACCGCAAATATCTTTGTTGGCTCTGTTGAAGCGCCTTTAGTTGTACGCCCTTTCCTTGCAAAAATGTCGCGTTCTGAATTATTTGCTGTAATGGTCGGTGGTCTCGCCTCTGTCGCTGGTGGCACAATGGTTGGTTACGCAGGTTTAGGCGTTGAGTTGCGCTATTTAATTGCAGCGAGCTTTATGTCAGCACCCGCTGGTTTAATGATGGCAAAATTAATTGTTCCTCAAACTGAAGAGATTGATGAGTCTACGCAGTACGAAGAAGAAACCCCTGATGATGCACCAGTAAATATCATTGATGCCGCCTCTCAGGGCGCGTTAAATGGATTACAAATCGTATTTGCGGTTGGTGCCAGTCTGTTGGCTATTATTAGCCTTATCGCTCTATTGAACGGTGGATTACATAAGATTGGGATGCTGGTTGGATTTGACCATTTAAGCTTAGATCTTATCTTTGGCTATTTGTTTGCCCCTGTTGCTTGGTTAATTGGTGTTCCTTGGTCTGAATCCATGGTGGCTGCAAGTTTAATCGGTAAAAAGATTGCCATTAATGAATTTGTTGCCTTTGCGGATTTAATGACAGTCAAAGATCAATTAAGTGAACATTCGCAAGCTATCGTAACGTTCGCTCTATGTGGTTTTGCGAACTTAACGTCTATTGCGATGTTAATGGGAGGATTAGGCGGTATTGTTCCAAGCCGTCGCCCAGATATTGCACGGTTAGGCATGAAAGCTATTTTTGCAGCAACATTAGCAAACTTAATGAGTGCCACAGTTGCTGGCATCTTCTTGTCTTTCTAATCTCACCTCTATGTAAATCATAAAAAAGACACCCTATTCGCGGTGTCTTTTTTTATCTATTACGTATAAATAGCGAGATATTAAAGCTTTGTCATCTCATTCAGCACGAATGAAGACACCATGCCTTCTGTTGCTTTTACATAACCAATCAAATGAGGGCTATTTAAGTGATCTTGTAGCAACTCGCGGCTTTCCCACTGCTCATAGAATACAAACACACTTGGATCTTCATTATCTTGGTGCAAATCATATTGAATACAACCCGCTTCTTTAAGCGTCGGTTCAATCAGCTTTAGTAGCTCCGCTTTTACGAACTCTACCTTATCATTATGAGCGTCAATTTTTGCAACGATAGTCAGGACATTATTCATGTTACTATTTTCCGTTATTGAATTTAGATACTGTCAGAATATACGATTAAAATTAATAATGTAAGTACACACCATTTTGATAACAGGTTACTTTTTATATACCTAACATCCTCTAATTCAATAAAAAACAGCCAACCAAATCGTTAAATTATCGGGATCCGTTTTGCTCACTTTATGCTTTTGATGCGCAGGGATCGTTAAATAATCTCCTTTGCATAACGTTTTCTCTATACCATCATCAAACAAAATGGTGCCCGACCCCTCTAATACCAATATCCATTCATTTTCATCTTGGTCATACCAACCAGAGACAGGTGAGCTCTGTCCAAAAGATACGATTCTTTCAATACGAACAGCATGAGTACTGACGAGATCAGTAAACACTTCATTCGTTAAATCACTCGGTATATTGTTAAACAGATTATCCATCAAATAGTCCTTTTAGTCAGGCAGTACCACTAATCCTAATGACTCTAATAATTGCTCTTGTTGCCATGCACAGATCTTAACACCGGTTAAATCAATTCTACGGGGATCTAAACCATCCAATTCACAATGACATAAGTTTGCATCTTGCATTCTAAATTGACCCCACGAGTCTTCAGAGAATGCGCCACGAGAAAGGTCCGATCCCTTAAAAGATGCCCCTTGTAAATTAGCTCCGTTCCATTTGTTCTCAAACAAGTCACATTTCTCGATACATAGGCGTTCAAAATTCGCATAAGACAAATTACACCCCGTAATATAAGCAGAGCAGAAATACATTTGATGACTTATTTGATTAACAAAACTGGCTTGAACAAAATTAGCTCCTTTTAAATCACACTCTCTAAATTCGACACCAAAGCAATTTGCGCCTTTAAAATTAGACATGGTTAAGCGACAGCGTTTAAATGATGCGTCCCTTAAGTCACTGTAATCAAAATGACAACCTTCAATTGCCCCCTGTTCGATAAAAACACAATCAACAAATCGGGAGTCTCTCAGATTGGTTCGATTGAAATCACATCGATAAAACTTACACCCTTCAAAATAGGATTCTCTTAAATCTTGTTTCGAAAAATCCACGTTATCAAATATTTCATTATATTTAGCCATGCTTTACTTCTCCAATTCGTATGAAAGAAGACTACCAGTATCTGAAGTAAAGACCAATAAATATAAATCATTAAAAAACAACAACTTAAAATGACCGTAAATGGGCATTTAAAGGCGCCAAATAAGCGCCATATAGCATAAAAAACAAAGGTAGGGCTGCGGCATTGAAAAAGAAAGTTTCATCGAACCTCGTGTGATTTAGCACTACATAAATAATTAACTATAAAGCGCTCTCTTTATTTTATTTCAGGGTATATAGACTTCCTTCTTAAATTAAACATCGTCATATCGTGATGTGTTTTAAACACAAAAAAATATAGAGAATTCTAATGAAAAAATTAGCAGTGGTAATAAGCGCAACTCTTCTTTTAACATCAACAGCGTCTTTGGCTGAAGTCTACGTTGGTGCAAAAGCGGGTAAATCTTGGTTAAACGAAGCTTGCCTCTCAAGCATCAACTGTGATGATGAAGATAAAACCATTGGTGCATTTCTAGGGTATGAGATGTGGGATATTCTTTCTATTGAAGCGGGTTATGACTACCTAGGTAAGTTTACCGCCTCTGGTTTGAATGACGACAAAGTAACTGCGATTACGCTTGCACCTAAGGTAAACTTACCAATTACAGACACCGTTTCACTTTATGGTAAATTCGGTGGCGCATTTGTTGAATATGGTAATCAAGAAGATTATTCATACCTTGGTGCTGCTGGTCTTGAATTTATGTCTAATGACAATATCTCGGTACGTCTTGAATACCAATATATTAGTGACATTAATAATGAGATTGTTCGAGCTTCAGGAAACTCTGCAACTTTAGGCATTGTATATAAATTTGGTAACAACGAAAAAGCAACTCAACCCGTCGTTCTTATTGAAGAAAGGCCACAACCGAAGCCTGTTATTAAAGCAGAAATCGTAGAAAAAGAAGTGGTTAAACCAATCATCACGACTGAAACCTTTAAAACTAAAAAATTGAATTCAAACAGCTTTGAATCAAATAGCACGGCGCTAACGGAAGAAAGTAAACAGAACTTAACGAATCTTGTTGATATTCTAAGTGCTTATCCAAAAGCAAATGTTGAGATTACGGGTTACACAGATTCAACAGGTTCAGCGTCTTACAATCAAATAGTATCAGAAGAACGTGCACTTTCTGTAGCAAATGAATTAGTCGCGAAAGGCATTGATGTATCACGTATTTTAATTGAAGGCGAAGGCGAAAATAACCCTATCGCCTCAAATAAAACAAAAGAAGGTCGTCAGCAGAATCGTCGTGTTGAAATCACGATCCCTGAATTTGATTACCAAGCTCAAAAGTAAAATAATAAGCTCCAAACTCTCATTTGGAGCTTATTGTATTTAACGATAAGTACGTAATTAGTCGATTAACGAATAAGTTGAACATCTTTCTGTTTAATAAATAGAAGAACGTCTGCACTCGGAGAAATGTTCAGCTTGAGTATATTGTCACAGCAATGACCTAATAACTCGGTTGCCTTTGCCTCCCAATCAACACTGCTTTCATTGCTGTCTAATATTGAGTAATAGTATCTTTTGGTACTTCTTTTACTGTAGTAATTGACGACACCGGCTTTATCTAATAGAGACAATTCACTGATCTCGCTTTTACATTTAAATATAACTTCTTCACAAGCAATTTTTTGATGCTGTTCTACAAGCAGTTTAACAAGAATAGATTCAGCAGCAGCACCTAGCGTTATGGTGCTTAAGTAATCTCGCTCATTTAAATATAATTTGATTGCCCTATTTACTTGATGTAATGCAATTGACAAGTTATCCATATTCAATCCTTGAGTATGTAAAAAACACGACTATTAAGTCTAAATACATCATCAAAAATAACTGCAATCACGATCACTAATTTTGAAAAAGTCGGTTAAAAAACAATCTAAAAATGACGGTGGCATCAAATATATAATGACGTAATTATCAAGAAAAAGGACACGAACGCATACATTGTCACGATTAAATTTTCTTTGCGTACACTTCTTGCCACAATGTAATTAAATCATTTTCATCAAATTTAAGCAGTAACATCGCTTCAAACGCTTCAATGCTTCCATCTATTCGACGCACTTTAGCCGACATCACCGTAACCACTTTATCTGCATCACAAAGGTACTCTTGTACTTTATAGCAAATAGACTCAATGTTTGCTTTAAACCCATTTAAAAACTCTAAATATGAATGGTGATTTGCTTTGTATTCAAGACCATTGGCTTTAACTACAAACTCATCGGCAAAACAAGTGGCAAGATCGGATTCAAAAAGAGTGGTTGATGCCTTTAAGTTTTCTTTATTCCATTCTAACAACTGGATGGCGAGGGTTTTTAATTCTTTCATTTTAATGCTTCTTTTTGGGCTAATTCCTATATAGGACAAACCTATTGGGTTTATGTTCCAAAAAAATACATTAAAAAATAAACCGCTTTAAGATAACGACTTTACCGTGCGGATAGCCTCTAAAATAGAATCAAAGCCAATTTTAGCGACGCAGCATGAACCTAAACTTGATGCATGCGCTTTAACTAATTCAGTGACCTCTTCAAGAGTACTTACTTTATTTGTAGGGATAATCTTCGCGGCATTATCTTTAGGATCATTAAGCATAAATATAGCCCCGATTGAATCGATAAGAACATCATTCTCTTGATAACCTAAATAATGCAATTCAGATTCACGTTCCCATTCCATTATATCTGAAAGATAATCCAACTCAGGATCCCCATCGAACTTTACTATTGCAGGCCAAACTACCATTTTGTGTCTTCCTTGTATTATACAGTGAGTCTATTTTCTTCTATAAGCCAGTCCATCGTAACCACTGTTGCTAATGAACACACATTTAAATCCGTTTGATCGACAAATTTTAACTCTTCAATTTCAGCATCCGCGGCAAGTTCGCCCGTAAATTCAGCAAAATAACAAGTGAGTTGAACTGATACGCCACTTTCTTTTCCGTCAGCTTGGGCAACAAACGTATTCGCATAGTGAATCGTATTAAGACAAAGATCGACAGATAATTCTTCTTTGATTTCTCTTACTAAAGCCTGCTCATCACTCTCGCCAAGTTCTCGCTTTCCACCAGGAAGATAAAACAGCACTTTACCTTTTGAACGAACCGTTAAAAATTTACCGTCTTTAATGTAAATCCAAGCCAGTTTATCGATTACTTTATTCATAAAACCCTCACAGAAATCACTCAATAGAATTTAGCCCTTTCAAGAAAAAGAAAACAAGATAAATTCGGAGGTAGGTCACATTACCTATTAAGTAGATCAATTAAATACCATATTCTAGAGTCAGTAGTATAAGATAAAACCTAATGAATGGAATCATGAAAATAGGTATGTCTATGAATAAATTAAGTATAATGACGCCTGTTCTCGTCAGTGTTAGCTTGCTCTTTCTGCTTTCTGGCTGTGCTTCTACTGAACAAGCCACCACAGTAAAAACGACTCCTAACGTCAAACAATCATTGCAAATACCAGGGCTGAAACATTGCTCGAATACGAAAGATAACACCCTTAATATTGATCCAAATACCCCATTAACGGTTATTGTTCATGGTTGCTTTTCTTCCGCCGGAAAATTTAGAGCGTTATCAGAAGTCTACGATTTGAATGATCAACAAGCGATTTGCTTTGAATACGATGACAGAGATAGCCTCGAAACATCCTCAGGAGAGCTCGTATACGCTCTTAATCAATTATCTAAATACAACCCTAATCAACCGTTACATGTTATTGGACATAGCCAAGGCGGGCTTGTTGCACGAAGAGCATTAACGTTAGACAGAGAAGACAAACAAATCATCCATTCAGAACAGATTAAATTAACCACAGTATCTTCGCCCTTTAATGGCATTAATGCGTCATCACACTGTGGAATTACTTCATTACGAATATTATCACTCGGTATTGTCGATCTTATCTGCTACGCCGTTACCGGTGAGAAATACCAACAAATCCCCCCAAATGTTGATTTTATGACAACACCTGGTGAATTATCGCCATCGGTATCACAACACTTAATTATTAAAACCGATGAACGTAACCAGTGCCGCCGCATGAGTGAAAACCAACGCTGCCTAGAAGATGATTATGTATTTAGTTTGGAAGAGCAATCAAATACAGCGGTTGACGCCTTTTCTGAGGTAATTCCAATTACAGTGGAAATCGGACATGTGAAAATTGTCGGTAATGAAGTATTCACACCGACAACGCTTATCAATATTTTAAAAGAACAACAGTTACTATTAACAAAA
>NZ_CAWPRC010000191.1:0-15669 GCF_963890165.1 Aliivibrio sp. SR45-2
GTGATGTTAAACGCGCCCGTACTGGTTGAGCCATCGGTAGAGGTCGCAATAATATCAATCGAATGAGACGGCGCCGTATCATGATCTAAATTGCCAATCACTGTCACCACACCCGTGGTGGCATCGATAGCAAATAAACCAGCCGCAATGTCCGCCGGAGATAAACTGTAGCTCACCGCATCCCCATCCGGATCCGTCGCCAAACCGGTGAGGTTAACCACATCCCCTATTGCCGCGTTTTCTGAAATTGTATTATCTGCAAGGTTTGAATCAACAACAAAACCAACTTTCTGGTTAATTATATTCCCAGTATTTATTGGATTCTCAAAACTTCCGGTCTCTTTGTAGAACTTATATTGATCTAACAATGTTAAACTTTGGGTTTTAGATAAACCTAAAGCTTCTAAAGATGCCGTATCAAAATCGGTTTTAGCAATCGTACTTTTTCCTACCCGTTCAATTTCAGTAGAAGCAGTTAAGCTTGAACCACTTTCTTCACCGGCAGCAGGAGACTCAGAAACTAAACTAGGGTCTTTACCATCAACAATAGCATCCAAGATATCTTTAATTTCATTATTATTATCTTTTGGTAAATCATCACGATTGACCGATACCTCGCCAGAATCCTTTTCAAGAACGACGTCACCAGGTAAAACGGCTTCACCAGAAGTCATTAACTTCAAGTTACCATTTTTATCAATCACGATAATTTGTTTTTCATTTGTTGATGTTTTAATCGCCATAACGTTATTTCCCAAATCCATTTATTCACAACACATACAATTAACCAATAAATACGCTGCACCTATATACATAATTTAGCATACAGTTAACATTGTGACCACATTCATAAAGCGCGCTAAATAAACAAAAAAGGCGAATGTAATTTGTCTAAATAATATTATTTTCCTATTGTTTTAAGTGAGTCACAAAACGTGAGGTTAATTCCAATTAGTAATTTAAAAAAATAGTCCTAAAAAATATTCGCCACTATATTCTCGAATTCAAGACTTATTTTTACTATGTTTTTATTGTCATTTTCAAAACGACATCAAGTTATTCGTTTTTTGTTTGTGAGAGACTATTTATCGATGGATTTTCAATAGGTTAATTTTTGCTTTTTTATAAGAGATAACGTAGCATTTCAGTCATATATAAAAAACGAAATAGACACATACCATTTACCTATGGGTATCACTATTAAGTTAACTAGAATTTATTAAAAATATCGTGTTCATTAAAGTTGTTCAAAAGATACGATAATTAGGAGAAACACTTTGAAATGGATCAAACTTGCGACGTGCAGTAGCTTGCTAGTTTTGAGCGTATCAACTCAGGCTCAAACCTTAGAGCAAGCAATATCACAAACTCTAACGACAAATCCTGAGGTTAAGAAAGCATATAACGCTTATATGAGTTACGTTGAAGACAGCAATAGTGTTTCTGGTAATTACTTACCTTCTATTGACTTAGATGCAGGGATTGGACTTGAAAACATTAATCCTGCACCTAATAATGGTGATGACACAAGCTTAACGAGAAAAGATGCAACATTGTCTTTAACTCAACTAATTTGGGATGGTTCAAGTACGATTAATGATATGGATCGTACCCAAGCTGAAGCCGAATCGGCTCGGTTACAACTCATCTCTCTTGGTGAAAATAAAGCATTAGATGTATCCCAAGTCTACCTAGATGCGGTTAAAGCAACCGAAATCCTCGCTCTTTCTGAAAGCAACTTAGCAATTCATAAAAAAATATATAAAGACATAAAGAAAAGAGCAGAGTCAGGAATAGGTTCAACAGCCGATGTATCTCAAGTAGAAGCCCGTATAGCACGTGCCCACGGTAATTTACTTGCAGCACAAAATAATTTATTTGATACGCATACCGTCTTTACTCAAATAGTCGGCTCTCCACCTCAAGCACTCATATACCCTAGAGCTGATGCAAATACGCTGCCTTTAAGCCTACAAGAAGGCGTAGAGCGAGCTTACCAACACCATCCAGTCATCCTTATTGCACAGTCCGATATTCAAGCTGCAAAATATCAATACGCACAATCTAAAGGCACCAATTACCCGACGCTCTCTTTTGAAGCAGCTCAAACTTGGCGTGATGATGCTGGTGGTATAGAAGGAAGCAGTGACGAATTTTCAGCAATGGTTCGCATGCGTTACAACTTATATAACGGCGGAAGTGATAATGCACAATCAGAAAAAAGTGCTTATCAATTAAATATGGCAAAAGATCTGCGAGATAGTGCTTATCGAAACGTTGAAGAAGGATTTCGTCTATCATGGAGTGCGCTAGATTTAACATTACAACAGAAAGAATTCTTAGCCGATCATGTTGATGCAGCCTCCGATACAGTTATTGCTTATGAAAAACAATATCGTATTGGGAAGCGAACTCTTTTGGATCTATTAAACACAGAAAACGAATTATTTGAAGCCAGAAAATCTTACCTAGATGCCCATTACGCTGAACAGTTTGCAAAATTTAGAGTATTGCATGCAACAGGTACATTGATTCCATCATTACTTATTGATACCCCTAAAGAATGGAATTCACAAAAATCTAAAGAAGAGGAGAAATAAGAATGAAAAAATTAATTTACCCAACCCTTATTACGAGTCTTTTTTTGACGGCATGTGTCTCTGGCGACAAAGATTATATTGAAACACCCGCTCCCTCTCAGATCGCAGACCTACGAGATAATGATAACGATGGCGTTATTAACGCTCGAGATATCTGCCCAGGAACACCAAGAGGCGCTCAAATTGATAATGATGGTTGTGCCGAATACGTAGAGCAATCAGATAAAAAAGATTTAAAGATTCTTTTTGCTAACAATTCATCAGAAATATCACCTATTTTCAAAAGTGAAATAAGAACAATGGCTGAATTTCTGGCTGAGTATCCAGAAACATCAATTCAACTTCAAGGCTTTGCAAGTCAACAAGGTAATGCAGAATACAACATTCGCTTATCTGAACTTAGAGCATCTGCAGTACGTGTTGCTTTGATTAATTATGGTGTTAATCCAGACAAAATTGAAACGATAGGTTTTGGTGATACCTTATTAACAGCCAAAGGGGATTCAGCAGTTAGTCACGCTTTAAATCGTCGAGTGGTTGCAACGGTTGTTGGTTTCAAAGGTGATGTAGTAGACGAATGGAATATATTTACACGTAAAAAGAAATAACAATTTCACAATGAATAAAAAATGGGCGATAAACGCCCATTTTTTTATAGCGACAAGAAAATAAAACTAACTCACGGCTCTGACTTTGCCCGTCTTTAATTCATTTAATACCGTTGCTTTTGGTCCATCAGCAATGATATGCCCTTTTTCCATAACAATGACCCTATCAACCACATCAAGCATTGATGTTTTATGCGTAATTAAAATTAAGGTCTCTGACGGTTTCAAATGAGATAATTGATTCTTAAACAATAACTCAGAACGATTATCCATGCTGCTTGTTGGCTCATCTAAAAGCAATACAGGAGGTCTACCAATTAATGCTCTCGCTATCGCAACAGATTGACGCTGACCACCAGAAAGTAATAAGCCCCCTTCCCCAACTTGTCTCTCTAATCCAGCAGGGTCTTGCTGTGTAAAGGCGGTTACCCCTGCACGGTTTGCCGCTTCCATCACTTCACTGTCATCAGATAACTCTCGGCCAAGCATAATATTTTCTCGGATAGAACCATAAAATAAAGTAATGTCTTGCGGTACACAGCCTATATTGCGTCGTACGTCGACATGATGCAATTGGGAGATATCGGTATCATCAACTCGTACAGAGCCCTCAGTGGCTTGATAGAGCCCCATAATGAGACGTTCTAATGTTGTTTTACCTGAACCAATCCGGCCAATGATCGCTACTTTTTCACCAGGGTTAATCGTCAAGCTAATATCACGAACGGCAGACATTTGAGCTTCAGGGTAGTTAAATGTCACTTTATCTAATTCAATTTTACCTTGAAGAATCGGTCGATGAATATAACGCTTACCTTCTTCTTGCTCATCAGGCATTGCCATTAATTGCTCAATGATAGTCATCGAAGACTTAGCTTGGTTATAACGTGTAGATAGCAAAGATATCTGCACCAAAGGACCAATCGCCTTACCACTTAACATGGTAGAAGCAATCAATGCCCCCATGGTTAAATCACCATTAGCTATTAAATAAACACCAACAATAATCATTCCAATGTTCACCGCTTGCTGAACAAACCCCGCCATATTTTGAATAGAATCTGTAATACGACGGCTTTTAATGCTCCAATTAGAAATGTGCGTTACCGCTTCTTCCCAGCGATATTGAAATTGGCTTTGAGCATTAAATAATTTTAACGTCTCTAATCCAACCAAACTTTCAATAAGATTTGCGTACTTCTGAGAAGACAATCGAGAACCTTCTTCAATCGTTTTCTTTAGAGGGCCTTGAATGATGGCCGCATGAATTAACAATAATACAATGCCGACAATAGGGACTAAAACAATCGGTCCTGCAATCAGATATATAATAAATAAGAACAATAGAGCAAAAGGTAAATCAATTAATGACGCTATCGTTGCTGATGTAAAAAACTCTCGAATAGATTCAAACTCTTGCAAATGTCGAGCAAATGCACCAACAGAAGGTGGCTTCGCCTCCATTCTAATTCCAAGAACTTTTTGAAATAATTTCGATGAAATTAACACATCTGATTTTTTACCTGCAACATCAATGAAATAACCACGTAAGTATTTCAGTACGAAATCAAAAATAAAGACAATAAAAATACCAGAAGCCAAAACCCATAGAGATTCAAAAGCAAGGTTAGGAACTACTTTATCGTACACCAGCCGAGTAAACATCGGTGTTGCTATCGCAAAAATATTAATCAATATAGAAGCAAGAAACACATCTCGATAAATATGTTTCGATTCAAATAAGGTGCTCCAAAACCAATGCCCTTCTCGCTTCTTTAAAATTTCAGGGGAGCGATCATCATAACGAAATTTCTTTTTTAATAAAAAATACCGTCCGGTATATTGAGATTCTAAATCTTCAACAGAAATTGAAATCGGAAGCATATCTGAACTTGAAACTATGATTTCAGCTTCTTTCTTATCAGCATCAAACCCAATTAATACACAAGATTCACCCTCTTTTAATAATAAAACCACAGGTAATATCAATGAGGGGATATGACGTAATTCAGTTCGATTTTCTTTTGCTATTAACCCTGCCTTTTCAGCTGCACGAGAAAATAACATCGGTGTTAATTTGCCATCTTGTAATGGAAGGCCATTAATCAAAGCCTCTGGAGAATTCAACTGGCCGTAGTAACTACTTACATAACAAAGTGAATGCAATAAGGAATCTTTCATACTACTCGTCCTTCACTTTTTCATTAACAAAAAAACCTTGGAAAACATCAATATGATGCTCAGATAACAACTCTAATTGCTCTTTATTTTCAACACGAGAGGCAATCGTTGTAATACCCAGACTTTGTGCCGTTCTTGATATTGACGTTAAAATATAGCGTTGCTTTTCGTCATCCAATTGGTGTGTAAATAAATAATCTAATTTCACGTACTTAGGTCTAAATACTTTGATGTATTCTAAAGATTCAAAATTACGACCATAGTTATCAACACCAAACTCCGCACCAGATTCTCGGATAACATTACACAATAAAGCCGTATGATCCTCACTCTCAATAAAAGCACTTTCTTGGATCTCAAAGTGCAACAAAGGCATTGCCTCTTTATTTTTTTTCAAAATAGCGGTCAACCAACGTACAAAACTTGGATTTGCTACACTTCCATTCGCCAAATTAATCGCCACTGGTTGTGTTATCTCATTGGTTTTAATTCTCTCGAGCATTGTGCTTATAACAAATTGATCAAATGAGGTTGTTTCATTTAATTGCTCTAAAGCAAACAAATATTGATTGGCAGAATAACGTTGCCCCTCTTTCTCAATAGCTGAAAACACTTCTTGATGGAATACAGTACCAATACGAGCGGTTGCTAGTTGAAGTGTAAAATTAAACAGTTGCTCACTAATCGCCTCATCAACAAATTGCTTCCATTGTTGTTTACCCATTAACTGATGTTGACTTTCATCAGCAATAAACCCAAACAATAATTCAGGGGTAGCATGCGCTTGAGTTAATGCGTTATCGACTAAAGAAAGGATCTCTGTTGTTGTTTTTCTATTTTCATTAAAGACAACACCAAGCTCAGCATCAACAGGCGCTGTCGCCGTCGGATCGCCCTTAATATCTTGCGTATAAGCAATAATATTTTCAGCTGCAAGCTTTAATTCAACTTCTTCTATGTTAGGGAAAATGAAACCAAACTCAGAGGAATTTAAACGAGTTAATGTGACATTAGAACTAGGGAGTGTCGCTTTTAATAAATTAGCTAACTGATGAACGAGAGCATCTCCAGCTTCATAACCGTCTTGTTCGTACACCCTATTGATAAAGTTAACTTTTAATATTGCAATACCGCCTTTCGAAGACTCAGATAACCACGTATTAAGTTGGCCCATAAAAAATGAGCGGTTCCCCAATCCTGAAATTGGATCAAGATATACTTGGTCCCTTAGTTTTTCAGCCTCTTGCACTTGAGCTTTAAAACTCAATGAAATTTGCGAAGACATTGAATTAATACCAGAAATCACTGCTTCTAAATCTTTCGTTTTTGGTTTTGCTAATTTAGTATCAAAATTATTCTCTGAGACTTCTTTCATTTTTATAACAATAGATTGCAGCGGAGACAGGGCTCTTTTCACTACCATTGAAATAACAACAATCCCTAAGCCTATTACGATGAAAAAGATCATTCCCAATTGCGTTAAAGAATTCCAAAGCTGTTGATAGGCATACCCTGGATGAGTAACGATCTCAACTTCAGCCAATTGAATCCAGCCGCTCGTAATAACTCGATTTTCTGAAATCGTTCTAAATAAATTTAAATCCGTAAACCATTTAGGAACATTTTCGATTTTAATTGGATAGACCCTAACAATTTCTTCATTTGTACTTAATAACGTTAATCTCACAGCAGAATAATAACTGCCATCAAATAAAGCATTAATCACAGATTCTGCTGCGACTTTATCCTCATTTTCTAAATAAGGAGCAAGAGCAAGGCCCATCGAATTGATCGTGTTATTTACTTCTGAGCGCTGTTGGTTCTCTAAGAAGGTTTGAGTGGTGCGAAATTCAATCGCAAAGACAGATATCAGTAACAATAAAAAGACGGCTGTCATCCATGATACGAGCTGTTTATATAATGTCATTTACTTACTCATCATAATTTATAATTGGGTGGTTTAACCTCAGGCCTTTGTTTCTTTGTCGTAAGTCATTCCATAAACTTAATCGAGATGACCTCCCTGCCTGTTGTCCATTTCCTTTGCCTTTCATCAACCACAAATGTTGACCATTAAAACTGTATATAGGCAATAAATCGGTTCTTTGCGTTGCTGGTTTAATTTCTTTATCTAAATTGTCTAAAATTAATGGAATTGCTGATGGTGTTGGGTAATAAGCTAAAACCATGTGAAACTGATCAAGCTCTAACGCTTTCAAATAAATAAGTCTGAGTTTTTTATCTGGTACGCCAAGTTCTAATAAAGAAAAATATTTGGCTATTGTAAAATCTTCACAATCCCCAGCATTACTACCAAGAAACTCTAAAGGAGTAGCCCAATAATCTTTCTTTCCCCATAATTTAATATCATCAACAAAATAGAGCTGATTAAAAAACCGATTCACTTGTTCTAACTTTTCGTTCTCCGATTGATTATCAATGTCTTCAATCAAATTTCGCCAAGCAGAAACACGCTTACCTGCTCTTTCTCCATATTCACCTTTAACCGCTTTTATCCAAGCAAGATCTTGCTTTGTAAATGCAATAGAGCCAATAGAGAATAAAATTAAAGGAACAACTAACCATTTAGCTTTCATTCTATCTAACGCTCCTTTTCCACATTTTTACTCTCTTAAAGCAGAACTTTTCGCTTGTACGATAGGTTTTAATAAATAATCCAAAATGCTGCGTTTTCCGGTAATTATATCTACCGACGCGGTCATACCTGGAATAATAAGAAATTGTTTCTCTATCGCAAGTTCATCTTGTGATGTTCTTATTCTTACAAGATAAAAGCTATTTCCCTCTTCATCTTGAATCGTATCAGCACTGATAAATTCGAGAACGCCTTTTAATCCACCATAACGGGTAAAATCATACGCACTAAATTTAACAATGGCAGAAAGCCCCGGTCTTAAAAAGGCAATGTCTTGCGGAGCAATTTTTGCTTCAATCAACAACGTATCTTCAGTCGGAACAATCTCAATTAAATCCATTCCAGGTTGAATAACGCCGCCAACTGTATTTATATAGATTTTTTTAATTGTGCCTGTCACCGGTGATAAAACGACAGTTCGATTTACTTTATCTTCTAAACCAACTTGGGACTCAGTAAGTGCCGATAATTTATCTTGAATCGTGTTTAGCTTTTCTTGTTGTTCAGAGCGAAACTTCAACGCAGCATCAATACGATTAAGGATTGTTTCTTGTGCTTCAGAAATTAACACTGGGATTTTTAATTCCGTAGATGTCAGTTCTCTTTTCGTATCATTCAATTGACGTTGAAGTTTCAACAATTCAATACGAGGAACAACCCCCTCATCAGCTAACGGTTTTGTTATCGCTAATTCTTTTCTTGCATATCCATAGCCTTTTTGTAAGTTTTTCACTCGAGATTTTAATTCAAGTAAATCTTGTTGTTTTTGTGCTACTTGCTGATCGAATACATAAATACGGTTTTTAAGGTTATTCATGTCGGCACGATATTCAGCCATTTGTCTTTGAGCAACGATTGGATTTTCTTTTTTAAACTCATCATCAAACACTAATTTATCATTCGAAATAATAACGGATTCTTTCCAACGTTTTTTATTGTTGATGTCTTGAATAAGAATACTGTCCATTGACGCAGATAGTTGCTGAGCACTCGCCGTTAAATTTATGAGTTGCTTTTTACGCTCTCTAAAATCAGAACGAAATCGAGTGTCATCAATTAATAATAATTGTTGGCCTTTCGTAACTTGGTCACCTTCCTTTACGAGCATGTCTTTTACTAAGCCGCCCTCAAGGTTTTGTACTATCTGTAATTGAGAAGATGGAATTACTTTTCCTTGCCCTACCGTTACTTTATCAATCTCAGCCCATGAAGCCCATGCTATAGAGATACAAAAGAAAACAGCAATTATCCATAAAAGAATTTTTGCATTTGTTGGGGTATTAAGAAGTAATGCCGCTGTTTTATCATCGACAAATTCAAGCTCATCTTTTTTAAGACGATTCAATCCTTTTTCATTCATTTAAAAATCCCTTGACCACTCAGTGAATGAATAACATTTCCATTACATCAAGAATATATCATATTCACTATTTGACACGATATAAATGAAGAGAATTTTAGAGGTTAGTTAATGCTTTTCTAAGAAGAGAGAGTAGACAACAGATTTACAGTGTAAATTGATACTGCTTGTTCGATTTACACTGTAAATTTAAAAGAGAGGAAGACTGAAGGTTAAGATGATTTACACTGTAAATTGATAAGGAGCAATTGAATAGATTCGCGTAATACTAATTCCGCTTCGCGCCTTCCTGAGAGCCCTGTAATTTTAATCACCTCACTCCACTCATTCAGCTGCAAAAGCTTTGTAATAACTAATTGCTGCTGTATTAAAGAGAGTGAATCTAATAACGATATATTCGATAAAACAAACATTCGCAATTCATACCCAATCACTTCAACACCTAACCCACCTTTTGTGTACACACTAACTCTTTTCAACATAATTGGTGTTAGTCGATTGGAAGTGATACAAGAAGATAAAAGCCCTTTTGATTCATTCATTCCTAAATGAGAGAAGACTGACATTAACTGTTCAGGAAACGATGTATGGAAATACTCAACAGCAATTTGATTCCATTCAAGTGATTTTAACGATAACGGTTTAATCGCCAATAATGAATGGGTACCACTTGCTTTGTCTTTTGTTATTCCTAAACGTACAAAGCCAAACCCTAACTGAGACCAGAATAGGTTCAATTCAAAAGTAGAACCAAAGCTTGTCCCTAAATAATCCATTCCCTCGTCAGCATAATATTCAGAAAGAGTGTGAATAAATTCAGAACCAATCCCTCTACCTTGATAATCCACAGCAATAGCAATTCTCATAATACGGGCACAATGTTGTATTGCAGGTTCATCAATACACAATATTTGTGTTAAAGAGACCGGCACTAAATGACCTTTTGGACGACGAGTTCCGCACTGTATAGCAGAAATAAGATCGTTATCTAGATTCCCTTCAATAGATATTAATGTACAAGCGATAAGTGCCTTTGTCTTTTTATCGATACCAACCCAACACTCTAACGATGTATCTGTAAGTAAAGAAATCCAATCGTTAGGCGATGTTTGATAATGAGCAGAGACTAATAAAGAAAAAAGAGATTGGGATAGTGAAGCACTACTTAATAATTCATCGGTATTAACACGACGAAAATAAATATCGCGAGAAGAAATAGAGAAAGACTCAGGCTCAATATCTACTGACGTGGCGTGATTTAATAAAAAAACATGACTCAACCACAATTCTAATGGATCATTATCATTCCAACGAATTGGTTTTATCATTTCAAGAGTTCGATAATTTGGTCTTATTTTGGCTAGACTCTGTTTAAATTTAATTTCAAAACCACGCCCTGTTCCTTCATAACCATTGATTGTTGTTGAAAATATTATACGAGAGTATTTTTCAGATAATGAAAGTAACATTGGTGCAGGGATAGCAGCAGCTTCATCAACACAAACGACATCAACTAAATACTCGCCTCGTACTAATTCATCCGGTGCAATATAGAGTATTGAACTGCCATTAATGATAAGTGTATTTTTGTTATGTTCTACACGCATTCCCAGTTGAATAGAAACTCTAGCGGCATGAGAAAATATTTCATCAACACTGGCTCTTTGTGGTGCCGTAATTGCGATCGTTAATTTACGAGATAACACTAATTCTGCAATCGCAATACCAATCGCTGATGATTTCCCTCTTCCTCTGTCTGCGGTAATAATTAAAGGACGCTTTGCATGTCCAGTAACGACTTTCTTAATTGCTGAAACCGCAACTTCTTGATCATTTGATGCATACACTTCTGATGTGAATACGGTAGAACCATTTTCAGGACGTTCATACTGAGGAATCGATAATTCTTCAGATAAACATATCATTTCTTTTTTAAAGCCAGAGATCCACTGTATTAATGTGGACGGTAACGGTGAGTTCTTATCTTTAACAAAAAACACAAGCCCTCCTCCAACCAAGGTTCCACATATTGCATTGATCGCATTTGCATTAAATTCATCTGAAATATTAATGATCAAACACTGAGATTCTTGACCTAGTTTTTTTAATGCTTTTTTAATAGCAAAAGAAGGAATATCTAAGATTGATATATCGCCATAAATTTCAGTTAGCAGCGATGACGTATTATCTTGGGATAAAAAAGAAGAAAGTAAATCGCCATACCATGCTTTAGAACCTTCTAATAAAATAGGGTAACGGATATTACAAACGGAAGCGTCAGACAATACAGAATTAAGAAAGGACAACTGAGAATTCATTAGGAAGAAACCAGAAAGCAAAATGATTAGATACCTAAATTGTAGCATGAGAATAATTATTTCTAGCACACCTCAATAGAAAGTATGACGATAGGAATATGAGCGAGTATAATCAGCCTACATAAATAAATTCATCCTTTAGGAATTATCATGCATTTAAGTCAATTAACTCAACCTATCTACCATAAGCTTTATCAAGATATTCACCAATTTCGACATACTTTTGACTTAGCCGTAGAAGCACCTGAATCTTTAGATGAAAAGAATGATGCATTACACACTTCATTAGCTATTGAAGAATTAACAGAATTAGCGGTTGCTGACACCAAAATAGAACAAGCAGATGCGATTATCGATACCGTCTATGTATTGATGGGGCGCGCTGTTCATTTAGGAACTAAGAACCTAGAAGACAACTTAAGCATTTCGTATTTAGTCGATTTATTATTAAACGTCGCTAAAAATTTAGATATAGATTTTTTACCATGCTGGGATGAAGTGCATTCAAGCAACATGAGTAAAGTATGCAAAACAGAAGCTGAATACCAAGAAACAAAAGTATTCTATGCAAAGCAAGGGATCGAATTGATGTCGACAGAGAAAGGCGGTTTTATTATTGCTAAATGTGCGCAAAATGTAGAGCTTGATAATAAAGTAATTAAGCAAGGTAAGGTATTAAAATCCGTTAACTACCGCCCTGCAGATCTTGCTCCTTTAGTATAAATAATCATATCGGCATAAAAAAGCGGTACTTATTATAAAAATAAGTACCGCTTTTTATTTATCTAATATAAATCTAGATATTGAATTAAGACACTTTTTGACTAATATACGCCAAAATATCTTCCATCAATGCATCATCAACTTTCTTTAAACTCACCGTTAACGCTGAACCTTTACGTTTATAAGACGCTCGACCTTTCACTAATTCGGTACTTAGTGGTTTTGTTGGTTCTGCTTTTGGTAGTAAATCTTCAATCCAAACTTCAATAAGTTCTGTCACTTCTTTAGTCATACGACTAACACCAAGCGCTGTAGAACGCATCCAAAGAGCCCCTTGCTCTCCAGCACACTGATGAAGCAACACAGTTTGCTCCTCTTCAGACAACGTATTATAGAGCTTATGAAGCTTAACTACCGTAGGACGGCCAATCTCACTCACACTTGGGTAAGCCTGAAGTAATTCTAAAGGTAGCGTCGCGGCTTTTAGGGCCCCACTCACTAAAGCTTCACTACACTGACATACTTTTGCTAATTCTTTTTGATCAGCAACATCACCTCGAGCCAACATTGCATGCATTTCTTTACCACGTTCATATAAAGAAAGCGGCTTATGTGCGTTAGCAACATCAGAAAGAAACTTAGCGTGTTTCGTATTAATGCCTTCAGCAACATAAATTAAGAAATCTTGCTCAGCTAAAATACACGACATACGACGGCGACTACCATCGAGAACTTCAATTTTTCCGCCTTCAACAATACGACCAACCGCAGGGTATTGCTGACCACGGTCACGTAACGTTGAAAGAATATCAGATAAGGCATGCTCAGTTAAAAAAGACTGTTCACGTGCATTTTCAGCAAAAACAACGGTAGCGTTACTTACGTCTTTTGCCGGAATTTTACGTAATTCAAACGTCACCATATCTTCACCAGCAACCGCTAGTTCAATAACTTGAGCTTGAGATTTTGCTGCTTTTTGAGCTTCAACAGGGGTTGTCGCTCTACGCTTATTTGTTTTTCCAAACAATTTTGCGTTTAAGTCTGACGTTTTAATTGCCATCGGTTAGTACTCCCCTTTATTTAACGAATTCCAGTGACTATGTAAAACACGTTCAAATTCTAAAGCGCATTTCTTCACTGCATCTTGAGCGACTGCCAATGTTTTTTTACCACCTTCAAAATCAGCCGCCGTTAAATCAAAAACAGTACTGTAGGTATCGGCACAAATTTCAAATGCACGACTTCTTGGGATCGTAGCCATCATTACTTGATCGCCTAATAAATAATTCATCTCAGTTAAGACTGACACTTGTTTTTTATTATCATCTTCAAACATCGTAGGCATTAAACGAACAAACTCTAAACCATGCCAATCTTCCGGGAACATTTCATAAACCGTTGGTAAATGTTGGAAAAAGTTCACTGTTGATGCCCAGTCTAAACGTTTAGCGGCACATGGAATTAGTAATGAATTAGACGCATACATGGCATTCCACACTAGTGGATCAACGTGTGGACCGGTATCAATCATAATCACATCAAATTGATCAGCGATTGGATCTATCACTTTTTCTTTCAATAGCTTAACAATATCTAATGACCCATTCGTTGACAAATCTTGCCATGCTTCTGCGTTAAACATAGCATCTTCAGGGAAAGCAGAAATAGTTTTCAAATTCGGATATTGCGTGTTCAACAACACATTTTTAGCCATAAATTGACCATCAATAACTTCATTTTCTGGCACATTATCAAGCATGATATCAACAGCAGAATAGATAGTATCTTGCTCTGAAACACTGATTTGAGGGTTTAAAAATAAACGAAGAGACCCTTGTGGATCTAAATCGATTAAGCAAATACGGTAACGTTTTTCTAAATTTAACGCCAGGCAAGCAGCAAGGTGTACAGCACTCATTGATTTACCTGTACCCCCCTTTTGGTTCTGAACATTTACAACCCAAGGCTTATTATTTACATTTTTTTTCTGCTCATGGAAAGAAAGCATACCAGCAGCTTCCATTAACATGTGTGCTTCCGTTAATGAAATAGAGTAATGATTAGCGTTGTTTTTTGTAAATTGATGACCTTCCGACTCTAAACGAGTAATCGCTTCATCTAACTTTCTTCTAGTTAAACCAGAACGAGTTTCCATCATTGCTTTAGACATTGGAGGAAAATGCTCATCATTTCTTTCTTCAAGAACTAATTCAATACGATCAGATTGCACTTGCTGGGTTTGTTCAGCCAATGCTGCCAAATTGGCAATGGTTTTTTCTCTATTCATAATATTCGCCAGTAAAGTTAACTACTAAGAATTGTACAGCATAAAGTATATTTATCAATAAATTGCTGAACAAAGATTGAATAGTGTGATATTAGTTAAAAACAGATAATATCTAGTAAAGCTGTAAAATAGAGAGAATAACAACGTAATTTAAAGTGGATAATTACAGGGAAAGAACACAATACCGAAAGTGTTACAGCGTCACTTAACTGTAAATTTACACTGTAAATTTACGGAAGCGTGATAATAGTCACTCAAATTACGGAAGGTGTACTTTTGATTTTATTTTTTGATAAAAAATTATTTTTAATCGAAATTTAAATTAAAATAAATTAATACCCAGTAAAAAATCAAAGATAACCAGATTGGTATTCTAAGAAGAAATACGAAACATGATCAAGGGTTAATACTTATAATAAAAGTCGAGTAAACGGTGTAAATTGAACAACAGATTAAGGAAGCATGATCAAGAAAAACAAATCATCGGAAGCATGATAAGCAAAGGATAAAATACGGAGAGTGTAGATACAACAAGGCTTGAGCGAAGATCGTAGATATTCATTTACGGTTGATCAAACAATTAACGCACTTGATCATTGTTCAAGGATCGTTGAATGGTTTCAAAACCTCAATTTACTCTCCATAAAGAGACGAGATCAACGCAATTTTTCAAAAAACAGACTATTTAATATTCAACAATAGAAAAATAAAAATAATCAGTCCCCAATGTAAGGGCAAACCTCCCCGTTCTGTGGATAACTTGTGTATTAACCATGATCATTCTTCTATACAAGCAATGATCATACTTTCATAATGCTTATGATCATGTTTTCATTCTATTAATGATCATAGATCCGATGCAGTAATGATCATGCTTTCTAAAAAACCTTGATCATGCTTTCCAAAATCAAAAAAAATAACACATTAATTTCAGTA
>NZ_CAWPRC010000192.1:0-14490 GCF_963890165.1 Aliivibrio sp. SR45-2
CACAATCTTTAACCGCGCCACCGCAACAACATACTTTTTTTAATTGAGCTGCTAATAACTTTAATTGAGCATCTTCCATATCTAACCCAGAAATAATACAAACACCTTTGCCTTTCCGGCCTTTAGTTTGGCGTTGTACACGAACAATTCCATCACCTTTGGGGCGTTCTTGTTTAGGTTCTTCTTGTTTAATGCGGCCGATATCTGTTGAATATACTAAAGACATAATAATCTCGATATGAATAAATTCGTAATAGACTGATTGTAAATTATTTTACTCGTTTATCCAAAAAGGTTTTTATTGCTTTGATACTGCCTTTTGCTAATTTCCCCTGGTACAGGCAATACCATTCCTTCATTTCACCAGTGTCATTTTTTAAAGCATAACCTTTATATTCTTCTGTTTGAGTTTTGCTTTTTTTCTCATTGAGAGTCGCTTCACCCATATCACCGAATTCTTTCGGTTGAATAATAGAGCCGGTTTCATTCCACCAATCAATGCTTTTCTTTACTGCACTTAAGTGGCCTTGTAGCACTTTATTTTTAATCAAGACCTTCCAACCATCAGGGATTCCTGTTTTGTTCTCAATGAAAAATCCTCTGTATAATGATTTATGCATACTCATTACTCTTGTTTGGATGTTGATGATAATTTATAGATTAAGCATCTAATAAATAGTGCCTTTTTTCTAGTTAAAATACATTAAAAACTGAGAACCGTGATCTTATGTGGATTAAACTATCGTGTTATAGTGCATTAGATTAGTTACTATAAGGTAAACATCATGAATACCGTTACTTTTTTAAATGATGAATTAACAATTCAAGAATTACAGTCAATGTTGAAAAAAGACTATTCAGATAATAGTTTAGTCTCATTTAAAAATGATTGGGTTAATTTTGTTCATTTTTGTCAACTTCATCAAGTGAATGCTCTACCCGCCTCGACTACTGCAATTCGTATATTTATAGAGAAACAAGCGAAAGAAAAGAAAATGTCTTCTATTCGTCGGTCATTAATTTCAATTTCTCATATTCACATCGCGTTTGAATTTAAAGATCCAACAAAAAATGCACAAGTTAAAGCCTCCCTTGGAAGCATTAGGCTGGCAAAAAAAGATGACAGTAAACAGACCGAAGGAATAACATCTCAAATGCTGAAGAAATTAGAGTATCAGCTTTCTGAGTCAGTTGAATTGAAAGACATTCGTGACCTAGCGATCTGGCATTTAATGTTCGAATTATTATTAAAACGTGGGGAACTTAGAGACTTGAAAGTTACGGACGTTAGTTTTAATGATGAAGGTTTGGGGTTGATTAAAATGAAAGAATATTATTATCCGCTTTCAATCAAAATAAGTCAGTTACTAACTAGGTGGTTAGAAGCATCACAAATTCTAGAGGGTTACCTATTTCGATCAATGGATCGTCATGAAAACCTCTCATTAAACCATCTCAATGACTCTTCGATTTATCGTATCTTTAGACGTGCGAATATATTATTAAATCATACGGTTAATTTCTCAGGCCTTTCTGCTCGTGTTGGGGCAACAAAAGAACTATCAAAGAAAGGATATTCAATTCAAGAGATTCAAGAAATGGGTCGTTGGATAAGCCCGGCGATGCCGAATCAATATATAGGTCAAACTAAGCGCTCTGAAGAGCAGAAGAAAATATTTCAAACAAAAAAAAGCCCGATATAAATCAGGCTATTTGTTTTATTTTAATGCGTTCAGTATGGCTTTTTGCAAGAAGGTTTTAAAGCAATGGCCATTATGTTCTAACAATTTTGGAAACATTGAGATTGGTGTCATACCTGGAAAGGTATTCACTTCATTCAAGTATATTTCGTTTTCATCGGTAAGAAAAAAATCAATGCGAGATAAGTCTTTCAATTTCATTTGAGTGAATACTTTTCGACTGTATTTATTGATTAACTCGATTTGTTCATCGGTTAAATTCTTAGCGTCTAATGTTGTGGTTGAATGACTACCACTGCCATATTTTTCTTCATACGTATAGAAAGCACCATCAGGAGCAGTAACTTCACCAGGTAAAGTAGTATAAAGTTCGCCATCAATTTCATAAGCTGAAACTTCAAGTTCTCTTGGTTTGACTGCTTTTTCTACTAATACTTGCTCTGAGTAAGTGAATGCATTGTTTACCGCTTCAACTACTTGTTCTTTTGACGTTACGTGGTAACAACCAACGGATGAACCTTGGCATGCCGCTTTGACAAACAAACTGCCCCATTGGTCAAAAGCAACTAATGCCTCATCATGGGTGGTTTGGTTGTTTTCAGTCAAAAATAAATACGGCGTATTTGGAATACTTAACGCGTCGTACCAAAGCTTCGATGTTATCTTATTAAAGCTGTTTGTACTTGCTTCTGCGTTACAACCTAAATAAGGAATTGCGAACATATCAAGCATTGATTGGATATCGCCTGTTTCACCAGGGTAACCATGGATACAGGGAACTACATAATCAACAGGGGCTGTCGCTTCATTATTACAAAGTAACGTTTTGTCTGAGCGTAATTCATATTTCAAACCAGATTCAATATGAAACCAACTGCCATCTTTAATCTCAAGATGTGTGATTTGAAATGTATTGAGTTCAGACAGTTGTTGGGCTATATAATTGGCAGAAACCAATGAAACTTCATGTTCAGTACCGCTACCGCCACAAAGTAAAAGAATGTGAGTCATAATATCTTCTGCAAAAAGAAAAGGTGCAATTAACTGCACCTATTTAAAATTAATTTAATTTATGTAATTCAGGGTTTTCTGAATTTTTAATACTTTTAATACTACGAACAAAAGGACCATAAGCCTGAATCTCAGCAGGTAGCTGCTTTATGGCTTCTCGTGCTTCTGCCGGTGTAGAAAAGTCACCATATAAAATGGTATACCAAGGCATGTTGTTTACTGTTTTTCTATTCATCCATACTGGTTGTTCACCCTGCAATTTTGCAGCGTATGAAGATAAATCTGTTTTACGGCTCAACGCTAAGATTTGAAGTGTATACCCATAACGGTTATTCATTTCATCTTGCTTTGATGTAGGTGGTAAAATTTTCACTGCGTTGTCAGATGATTCAACTACCGCATCTTCAGGTGTCAATTTTACTACTGGTTTCTCAGTCTCAGAGGCTACTGTAATTTCAGTCTCATCAAATGTTGTGTCTTCTTGCTCAATCGGTTGAGTAACTTGATACACTTCTTCTGATGAATCCGTTGTAATATTTGTTGTGTACGAACTGCTGGTACACCCGGCAAGTAGCGCGGTTAACGTAATCGGAATGATTCTTTTCATTTTAAATTCACATTTATAGTCATGCTGATGCCTTAATTCTGCACTTGATGCTACTCACAATCAAGTACAAACCATAAAACCACTTAAATAACTGTTATCTTTGTGCTCAACACCAAGAAATACCTTGGTGTTAACTAAAATTAAGTCCTTTTTGTGCGCTATCTTTTGTTTATTCACATTAAGACAGTCAAATCAAATTTACTCAGCTATCTTATTCTTTATAAAGAAATAAAAGGAGTAAACATGTCGGATTTGAAACAGCTTTTACGTCCTCAATCAATTGCCGTTATTGGTGCTTCTATTCACTCTAATCGAGCTGGGCATATTGTCATGAGAAACCTTTTAGAAGGTGGATTTGATGGTCCTATAATGCCCGTACATCCGAATTATAAATCCGTGTGTGGGATTCTCGCTTATGATTCAATAGAAAAGCTCCCGATTACCCCTGATTTTGCGGTGCTTTGTACAAGCTCTCAACGGAATATAGCGTTGCTTGAAGCATTAGGGAGGAAAGGCGTAAAATGCGTTATTATTTTATCCTCTGATATGAATTTACACTCCAATGGCATTGGCGAGCCATTACCATTTCAAGCATTACGTATCGCAACCAAATATGATATGCGTATTTTGGGGCCAAATAGCCTCGGGATTATTCTTCCTTGGATAAACCTAAATGCTTCATTTTCACCTATTAATGCAAAAAAAGGGAACATTGCTTTTATTTCTCAATCAGCTGCGGTATGTACAACGATATTAGATTGGGCCAATGAGAAAAACATTGGATTCTCTGCGTTTGTTTCACTGGGAGATGGGCTTGATATTGATTTTAGCGAGCTACTTGACACGCTTTGCACTGACTCTAAAACAGAAGCTATCTTACTTTATATCGATTCAATCAAAGACGCTCGACGCTTTATGTCTGCTGCAAGGGCGGCGGCAAGAAATCGCCGTATATTGGTAGTTAAAAGTGGGCGATCTGTCGCTGGAAGTGAAGCGGCTCAATTGCACACTCATGGCGAGATAAGTTTAGATGCTGTTTATGATGCAGCAATAAGACGCGCAGGTATGCTTCGTGTATCGAATACTCATGAATTGTTTGCTGCGGTTGAAACGCTTGCACACCCTATTCCTTTTCGAGGTCATCGCCTCGCGATTGTCACAAATGGCGGTGGTCCCGCAATTATGGCAGTAGATAGCCTGATGCAGCAAGGAGGACAGTTAGCCAATCTAAGTGAGAAACTGATATCTCAATTAAATGATGTATTACCTCAAAATTGGTCCCATTCAAACCCTATTGATATTGGTGGAGATGCTGATGAAAAACGATATTGTGATGCGGTTAATGCCGTATTAGATAATGAAGATTGTGATGCACTTTTAATTATGCACAGCCCCTCTGCCGTTTCTAATGCAGAAAAAACAGCCAAAACGTTGATCAAATTAATTCGCGATCATAAAAGAAAGACTCATTTCACTATTTTGACCAATTGGTCTGGAGAAACCTCTTCTAAAGAAGCCCGTTTATTGTTTACAGAAGCGGGAATACCAACATATAGAACTCCTGAAAGTGGTGTCTCTGCATTCTTGCATCTTGTTGAATATCATAGAAATCAAAAATTACTGATAGAAACGCCCGTTTCATCCGGCCATATCAGTAAACACGATGCCATAATGGCAAGAAAATGGTTAGATAACTGCGTAACTAAAAATATTGTTAGTTTAGATACTCATGAAGTTCAAACGCTTTATGAATGTTATGGATTTAAAACGCTTGATACTTGGATCACTGAAGAACCAGTAGAAACAGCCTATGTCGCCGATAAAATTGGTTACCCTGTTGCTGTAAAATTAAGATCTCCAGATATTGCCCATAAGTCCGATGTTCAGGGGGTTATGTTAAACTTAAATACACGTGAAGAAGTGATTAACGCGGCTCAATCTATAATAGATAGAGTGTCGCTAAGCTACCCAGCAGCAAGAGTTTCTGGTTTAAGCGTACAGAAAATGGCAACTCGTTCTGGATCTCAAGAATTACGAATTAAAGTGTGTCAAGATCCCGTCTTTGGTCCTGTGATCTTATTGGGGGAAGGTGGATCTGAATGGGATCTCAATAATAATGCGGCGGTTGCCCTGCCTCCATTAAACATGGCTCTTGCTGAGAACTTAATTAAATACGCCATTAAAGAAAACATTATTCAACATAGAAATACACCAAATAAAATGAGTATCTTTGACTTGAGTGCCTTTCTTGTTCGCTTATCCCAAATGGTACTCGATTGTCCTGAAATTGTAGAGTTAGATATCCATCCTTTGCTTATTTCTGGAATGGATCTGACAATTGTTGATTCATCAATGAAAGTTCAACATTTTAGTGGGGATATTCATAAACGTCTCGCAATTCGACCTTATCCAAATGAGCTTGAAGAATTTGCGAAATTGAAAGATGGCTCAAGTGTTTTACTTCGCCCTATTCTTCCTGAAGATGAACCGAAACATGCACACTTCATTTCCCTAGTTTCTCATGACGATTTATATAAGCGTTTCTTTTCTGAGGTCGGTGAGTTTAATCATGAAGCTCTCGCGAATTTTACTCAAATTGATTACGATCGTGAAATGGCTTTTGTTGCCACAAAACAGATTGATGGTGAAGAAGTCATTTTAGCTGTCGTTAGAGCCCTTTCTGATCCAAACAATGTGAATTCTGAATTTGCAGTCTTAGTGAGATCAGATTTAAAAGGGTTAGGATTGGGCAAGATACTCATGACTAAAATCATTAATTACAGTAAACAGCATGGTACGAGAATAATGACGGGTATGACAATGCCTTCTAATCAAGGAATGATCGGTCTTGCGCAGTCTTTTGGATTCTTGATTGATGTTCAGATGGCTGATGGTGTTGTTGATATGACATTAAATTTGCAGAGATAAAAATAAAAAACCAAGATAAATTAACTATTTATCTTGGTTTACAATAGATATAAAAATGTGTTTTAAAGGGATATCTATATTATTTTGATTGCTCTGACTTTTCTCTTTTTACCATAATTGCGCCCGCGATGACAAAAGCAACCAATAATAAAATTTCCATTACATAATCCTATTTAACTTAAAAGTGAATGACGGCCTAATATAACATTTTAAATAATAAGTTAAATAGCTTTCACTCAAATTTGTTAAGTTTTTGTCACATAATATGAAATGCGTAACGCCCTTTTCCTGAAAGCTTTGCTTCATACATCGCACGATCTGATTCTTTTAGCAATTTATCCAGATTTCTGTTTTCTTGATAAGTTGCGATGGTAATACCAATGCTTGCTCCTACAAATAAAATGGTACCTTGATGATATATAGGTAACTGGATTGAAGTGATGACTTTATCAGCCAATTCAATTAACTGATTTTTATCGATTACAGGATTAATGAACAAGACAAATTCATCTCCGGCAAGTCGACATGCTATGTCTTTAGCTCTGACCATATTCTCTAATCTTTTTGCGATTACTCTTAATACTTCATCACCAGCATCATGCCCGTAAGTATCATTAATATGTTTAAAACCATCAAGATCAAGATAGCATAACCCTACATCACCATCAATAATAAGTGATTGATTAGCCTCATTATAAAACTTAGAACGATTAGGAAGTCCTGTTAATAAATCATGATGCGCTAGGTGATCTAAGCGTTCTTTTTCTTTTATGTCGGATAAATTAGTAAAAATGAAAATATAACTTTCTTGATCATTTTGTTCGTCGTCTAGAATCTTGCATGCCTTTATATAAAGAGGTAATTTCACCCCAAATTTATTGGTTTCTAACACTTCACCATGCCATTGCCCAAATTTATATAAAGACTCTATAATCAAATTTGTTAACGTCGTGAAGAGATAACTATCAAATAGAACTTTCATGGATAAATCGCTTAACTCTCTCATCTCATAACCAAACATCTCCGTAAATGCTGGGTTCATCAGCGTTAAGCTCCCTTTGACATCAAAAATAAGAATACCGTCTTGGCTGTTTTTAAATACATTAGCCGCTAATTTTTGCTGAGTACGACTTTTAATTGCTTCTGTTACATCTATGATAGAAAATAACAATTCGTTTTTATTTGTTAATATTCTAGTCGTTATTTGTAATGCACTTCCGCTCGTTGTTTGGATTAATACGTCATCCACTTCGGTGCAATTTTCAATAATAGTTAGAAGCGTTTTACTTTCTACCGGCTTAACAATCTCTAAAAAATACTGATCGACTAAATGATGATATGTTATTGTCGAAAATAATCTTTTTGATGCATCATTTGATAAAAGTATTTTCCCTTGTCTATCCACGGCAAACAATCCATGTTGCACTGCGGTAATGATTTGCTCTCCAAAGTCCCTTTCTTGCTCTACTTTATTTAAAACAAAACTGAGCTGTTTTTGTCGTTCTTCTAATCTATCCGCCATTTTGTTAAATGATAAAATTAGGTCACCGACTTCATCATGAATAGTTACACAAGGCCTAACAGTAAACTCTCCACGATTTATAATCCCTTGCATCGCTTTATTTAAATTCGTTACTGGGGTAATTATCCATTGTTGAATTTTAACAATAAAAAGATACCCACAAACAATAATTAAACCAAACATAGTAAACGAAATATTTAAGGCTTCATCTCGTGTCCTATTTAATTCATCTTTGGATGCAATTAATCGTATACTTGCTATTTTTTCATTATTTAATAACACAGGCATAAAAAGGTAAACTGAATGGTCTCCAATAGCAAAGCCATCCACAGAAAGACGACGCTGTAACTCTTTATTTGGAGCTTGGGCAACCTGATTGTTTTTTCTATATTCAGCAAATGACGTCCCGTCATTCTTAAGTAGTAATACTTGTAGAATTTCACTGTCTGCACTGAAAGCATGAAGAACTTTTGTGGCTGCAATATCATCATTAAGCCGTAAGGCTGATTGTAAATTAACGCCAACACCATTGCCTAATACTTTAATTCGATTAATTAAGTTATCTTTTTGTATATTATAGGTATTAACGTAATGATAGCCCTGAAATACAACAAATAGAATCATTGTAAAGGCAATGATTGGAAATGATAATTTCTGCCTTAATGAGGCTCCCTCTATCCATTTCATTTATTATGCCCCCATTTTATGATGCGTTCCTTTTGGTGCTGATCCGTCTCTTTAACTAATGAAAACCAAGGGGTATTCGTATGCATTATATAAAATTTACCTGAATCGTAAGAAAAAACAGAAAAGTCAAAATAGGTTCTTTTATGACACTTAATAATACTCGTATTTATCAGTACACTGGTGAATAACAATGATACATAGCATCCAAATAATTTTTTATTTATATAAAGATCTACCATTGATAACCGCTTATGTTTTTCATATTCGTAGTACACAGTTCATAATTAATGAAGTATAACTTGAAATACTCTATACGGTTATAATGACAGTCAAAAATAGCTTACAAAGTGATCTGCATAACACTTATATTATTGTTAATTACTTAAGTGCTCTTTAATTAAAGAGATAATTCTAAAACTTACACATATTAGTCCACTTTTCCCTAATTGTGGGTAGACTACGTAATATTCATTACTTTAAAGGGGTATAAATATGAAGGTTATTGGTTACACTTTAATTTTTTTGCTGTTTTCACCAAACATACATGCAAAATCGATGGCTAAATACTATAAGTATCATCAACCTAAAGGATGTGAAACCTTAAACCGTTCATTATCACATGTGAATAAATTACTCAGTTTTAGTGATGGAAAGGAATACAAAGAAAAGCTAAAAGAGAAAAAAGCACTAATGAAGTTGAGAAAAGAGAAAGGATGTTAAAAAGCCAACTCAAGTGAGTTGGCTTTTTTTTTATTTTGCTTTTGGACGAAACGGCTTGATTACGTCTTGATTACATTCAAGAAATGGACCTTCCATCAAGTCAATACAGTATGGTATTGCAGGGAACACGGCGTCTAAACATTCACGAATAGATTTAGGTTTCCCTGGTAAATTAACAATTAATGAATCTTTACGTAAACCCGCAGTTTGACGAGACAAGATAGCGGTCGGAACAAACTTTAATGATTCGGCACGCATAAGCTCACCAAAACCAGGCATCATACGATCGCATACTGCTTCAGTAGCTTCAGGGGTTACATCGCGTTTTGATGGACCCGTTCCGCCAGTTGTCACAACTAGACAACAGTTTTCATTATCCGTTAATTCAATTAACGTTTTTTCAATGATATCTTGTTCATCAGGAATGACCACATACACGGGTTCCCATTCTGATGTTAAATAATCATTTAATGTTTCTATAATTGCAGGACCTGAAATATCGTCATAAATACCAACGCTAGCACGGTCACTTACCGTTACTATGCCTATCTTTGCTTTTGCTGTCATAATACAATTCTTATCTTAAGTAAGGTAACCCTATTATTACAAGTGGTTACCTATTTATCTAGTAAAGATTAGTATTCATAAGCCATATTAACCGAAACACCATAAGTAGAGTCTTTTGAATAGATAGCAGCAAGATCTAAATGGAACATATTTAATGGTGAAAAACCAATACCAGCGGTTAATGCATCATCATAAGTACCAGCGAGGTCTTTCTTAAAACCGCCGCGCAATTGAATTTGATAAAGTAAATCAAACTCAGCACCAACTCGTAACATTTGCATGTTGTCATCTAATTCTACAAATCGTTCTTGTTCATTAAGATCGACGTCAGCGGTTAAGACAAAGTAATTAGTCATAAAAGCAATACCTGCCGTATAAATAGGTTCCATCTTATACGTGTATTGTCTAAGGCGTGTTTGCTTTCCTGGTCCGCCGGTATAACTAGTATCTCCACTAAGTCTACGAATATCGGCATCAGTAAGGCCTACCGTTATAGACGTTTCTTTGGTTTGTATTTCTTGAGATATTAAATTTTTACCTGCTAGAGCAAAACGCCAAGGGCCATTAAACCAAACAGTACCAACATCAAAATTTAAGCTAGTATCACCCGATTCATAGTTATCTTTCATGTCCTTAAATTCAAAATCTACCGCTGATGCGCTGTAGTTAAATGTATACGTTTTTTGGATTTTTGGTGAAATACCTACAGTAAAGTTTTGTCCTAAAAAGTTTGTATAGCCAGAAAAAGCAACACCAAACTCGGCAACACCTATTGCTGCTGCATCAACCGTCGCATAACTAATATCAAATACATTCGCCATTGCAGGATCTATGCTTGAACCGTAATTTTGCTTTTCAACATCAGCAATAGAAACAGATTCTAATGTTGCCTTAGCAAAGAAATTCATCGATAAGTAACGGTTAGGGATAGCAAAAGCAATCGCTGTACCCATTTGGATTTGTGCTGCGTCACCAGATAAATCGGCCAATGCTTGAGATGCTCCGGCTGTATCTAATTTATCGTAAGCTTTAACTAAATTGTCTAAATCATCAATCATGTTGTCTTTATCGACAACTTGAAGCCCAATGCTTGGTAACAATAAGCCAGCATCATCTTTACGGCTATAAATAGCGACGAGGGCGGGGTTATAAAAAACACCGGTTAAATAATCAGCAGAAGCAGTACCCGCTCCCCCCATCGCATCAATACGGCCATCAACACTGAAGTTGGTTGCTTGTACTTGACTTGACGCGAGTGCTGTACTCGAAAGTAAGCCAATTTTTATCCACTGTTTCATTTTTATAAACCTAAAATAATTAACTACTTATCTTATCGACACGTTGAATGATTACTTTAAGAAAAATAACGAACTTTTATCAAAAAAATGACATATTTAGAAAGGTCATTTCATAAAAAAGCCGAGATATTGTATCTCGGCTTTATCTTTATTCTAATTGTTTATTTCTTTTGTTTTTCAGCTATCTCTGCACGGATTTGTTCCGCTACAATTTTAATGGCTTCGCCAGTACTGATGCCTTGACGCATCATTTCTTGAATTTGCTCAGCAGCTCTTTGTTGCTCTTCATGGGTTAACGTTGGTAAATCTGACATCAGTTACTCTCTACACTGTCTTCTGCACCGAAATTGATGACTTTTGTAATTGCTTGAATTTCTTGAATAGAAATCGGACCTTGAAATCGCTTATGGTTAAAAGAAACGCTTAAAATATAACTACCGGGTAGTACATTTGTTTCAGGTAAACTTTGCGGGAACCGCTCTTCATACAGATCTTCCCACAATTTAATATATTCATTATCTTGGTGGTCATAAATTCCGATAGCCATTTCAGGTAATGGGCAATTTCTATTTAATAATCCCGTTTGAGTCGTTTTCCATTTTTCCTTACCTAACCAAGAGACTTCCATTTCCGTTTTGGGTGTATTAAGAACAATCCAAGTATCCCACTGAACATTAGGCTCATTAGAAATAATGGTCAATTTATATAAGCCATTTTTGACCCTATTATTCAATGATTCACTAGAATATGAATATTGATTAATATCGGTATCTTGTGTCGGTGTTACCGTTTTTGTTGGATTGATCAGTAACTCTTCTTCTGGCCATCGAACAAAAGACAATGCTGCAATGTCTTTTTCACTATCAAATTGAATAAGCAACCTATGGTGTACTCTACCAGGGGTTTGAATAACCATTCGTCGAACACTTACCGATGTGAGCCAATGAGGGATCACTATCGTCGATAAATCTCGTCCACAATTCGAAGAAATCGAGGCGCTCAACAGTTTGTCTATATTCTGCCTAATATTATCAGCCGTAGTATTTTGTAAGACTTCAATAGCAGTAGAAAAACCCTTGGTCGCATTACCTTCTAAAAATTGTTTATGCGCACTTGAAAGTGCTGATTGGTCACTAAACCACGCAGCAGATTGACTCACATTACTGTGAGCGATACATAAAAAACCTAAAAGTAACGCAACTTTTTTATTCAACATATTACGCTTTCATTTTGTAACCAACACCACGCAGGGTTTCAATTTCAATCCCTACAATTTTTTGACGAAGCTGGAGGATATGCGTATCAACAGTACGAGTTGTAGGGAAGTGATTATAGCCCCATACTTGGTCTAACAACTCATCACGCGTAAACACTTTACCTAAGTTGGATGCTAAGAATAATAATAGATCAAATTCAGTACGGGTTAACGTTACCGCGTCACTACCATTGATGACATCGCGCGTTGACGTATCGATTGAAAGTACACCCACAACTAACTGCGTTTTATTTTCAGCTTCTGATTCAGGAGAGCGTAAATGTGCACGTAAACGAGCAAGTAACTCAGCCTCTGCAAAAGGTTTTGTTAAGTAATCATTTGCACCTGAATCAAGACCGGTCACTTTATCTCTTATTGAAACAAGCGCAGTGAGTAAAATCACTGGTATGTCTTTAATTTGTTTCCATTCAGGTAACCAAGTTAAAGAATCCCCTTCTGGTAACTGGCGATCAAGAATAACGATGTCGGCCTCTGCCCAAAAGCTTGATACATCCGTTGCATTATCAGAATGTATACAGTTATACCCAGCTTCTTCTAAACTGACCAATAGGCCATCAGCTAAATTTCGATCATCTTCAACAAGTAGGATTGTTTGTTTCACACGGTATCTCCAAAATAAATGTGGTTGGGGGGCCTTGCAATGTCATGCTTCCCCCCATTCTTTTTATCATTGACTCAACAATTGTTAGGCCTAAACCTAAGCCAGCTTTGCTCACAAATGGCGTTTTAAGTTCTTTCCAATTCGCTTTTGTTAAAGAGCCGCTATCAATGACTTCTATTATTAATTTCTTTGGCTCTATTGTGACATTTAATATCACTGGTGGCACACCATATTTGTGCGCATTACTGATTAAGTTATCAATACAGTTACCTAGCCAATAAATATTTACCTTTACTGATGCATCATAGTTAATTTTAAAGGTGACGGCTTCTCTGTATTCTTCACAGCGATAACCTAGCCACTCCTCTACCGATGGGATCCACTCTGTAGAAAATCCTTTATCGTCAGATTGTAAATAATCTTTACTTGCTTCTGCTAATTGACGTAGTCGTCTTGAATCTTCACATAAACGCCTAAACTCATCGTATAAAGACTCTGGTAATGATTCGAATTGTCGCCTAAATCCTTCAACAGTTAATGCCAAACTTGCAATAGGAGTACGAAGTTCGTGCGTTAATATCTGAAGAACCAACATTCGACTTTTCATATCTCTTCTTTTGCTGTTCCACTGAGAAATACCCCAACCAATCGCCAAACATAAATTGATGAACACTAAACATAACACAACGTAAGATAACGTTTGAGAATCACTTTTTTCTGTCCAACACACATTACCATTTCGGACATAGCAATTTGAATCTTGTTGAAATAAGGACATTTCTAAATCAAATTTATTCAGGTTCTGTTCTTTTAGCTTCATTGGATAGAGATAATAACGACTTCCTTTTCTTATCCAAAGAAGCCCATCGGCAATAATGGTATCTGAACCACTAATGATCGCTCGAATCGCGTTGTCATCCATTGTTTGTAAATGGTGCAATAACGTGCCTTTAGGCGCGACGACTCGTTCTTTAATGTGCATGAACTTAGCCAATGAATCTTTACGTGAGGGATACATTTGAGCATAACGATAAGCATAAGAACCGCCACCAGGATGAATCATGCCAGATCGTGCAAACCAGCTTGTAGGCAATTTAATCCCTTGGCATAAGGCTCTAACAAGAACTAAAGGTTCACCTACTAATGGGCTAACCGGCCATGGGCCACTGCACTTATTCGCACTTTTATATAACTGTTTTATGTACTTAAAAGGGTACGACGCAGTTTGGGGTAACAAGGTGTCTGGAGACAATAAAACGGTTGGGTATTCCTTTTGAATCAAGCGTATATCATAAATTTCAACGGCGTCTTTTTTCTGAAATTCTTTTTTAAAACTATCAATCTTATTTGCTAAACTAGCGGCGTTTGATGAAAAACTTACCATCATAAGTATGAAGATAAAAAGACGTTGATATAACACTGTAAATCCCCTACTTAATGGTTGCTAGCATTCATGATTGATATAAAGGCTAATTGAATCAGTATATTATAAATTGAATCGAATACGAATCTTTTCTTTTAATGAGACATCTGCGACTTTTATTTCATTGACACTTTTCCACCGATGATTTTA
>NZ_CAWPRC010000193.1:0-14189 GCF_963890165.1 Aliivibrio sp. SR45-2
CTAAGCAAGGACATACCGTTAAATTAGCTGGTGGTTAAAATAATCCGTAGCTATCAACAAGCTAATAATCGATAGATAGATACGAAGTATTATTTAATGATTATTAGCTATTTTATGGTAAATACGATTATAGTTAAATAGCTTCGTTATGAACATTGGGATAGTACAGGGTAGAGAAAGCAGACAGATGATAATCCATTACATTAACTCCAAATCACATTTAACATAATATACATAATGCGCACTGAGCCATAGCTTCTTTAGGGGTGCCAACCCACATGGCTAAACTACTATAAATCATAGCTAATACGATAAACAACATTGATTGATAAAATATTGTTGTCTCTGAATTTTGTCTGATTAAATGCACAATCTGATGGTTCTCTTAATGTATCTTCTAATTTTCTAGTATAAACCTAAAACATAAGATACTTTGTCACCTTAAGTTGGTTAGATGTAATTTTCAAAAAAGGAAATATCGTATATGAATAATCCAAGTAAATTTGAATATGTTGGTTTTTGGCCTCGTGTCGGTGCATCACTACTCGATACCATTATTCTATTGGCAATTATAGTTCCACTAATGTACCTGTTCTATGGGGATAGATATTTCTATTCAACGGATTCATTTTTAGGCTCTGCTGATGTGCTAATCAATTACATTTTTCCTTTGATTGCTATCCTTCTATTTTGGACATACAAATCAGCGACTCCGGGAAAAATGGCAATTAAAGCCGTTATCGTCGATGCCGATACAGGAAAACAACCAACAATGAAGCAATACATTATTCGTTATGTTGGTTATTTCGTTTCAATGCTTCCATTCTTCGTCGGTATTATGTGGGTTGGCTTGGATAGTAAAAAACAAGGATGGCATGATAAAATGGCAAACACGGTGGTTATTCGCCAACAAAACCACAGCGTTAAAAATGTGAAATTTAGTCGTTAATCATCATATTCAACATAAAAAGCCCTCGTCAAGAAGGCTTTTTCATTTGATTATGATTAACCTGCGGTACATAATTTGGACTTCATTATGCCGTTATCATCATCCATTGTATTAGGATCTCTAAAGCTATCATCGTTTTCAGACAATGAGTATTTTGATTTTAACTCTATTGCATTTAGAAATAACCTTGGATCATTAATGTTACTCAGTATTAAAGTATCCGGTAAACAATCATCATCAATATAGTCAACAAAATCAGCCGCTGAATCGAAAGTTAAAATATCCAAAGCTAATCGATCTAATCCATACAAACCACGATGTATCATATCCGCGGAAAAAACCAATAAATCACCGGCTGCAAGTCCAATCTTTTTTCCTCCGGATATATCCTCATGGCTTTCGTGTCCATTTTCTTCTTGTCGGATATCAAACTCTTCAGCATTATCCCAACGTTTATGTGTTCCTGGGATGATCTCCATACCGAGTTCATCAAACAAAGGAATTCGAAGATGTACGACTTGTGTATCGTGAATTACTTTTTTTTGTACTTCTACATCATGATCATACTGACAGTCACGATGCCAAAAATCTTTTTGTTGAGGGTTTACTGGATTAAAGAACAATTGAGTATTCATAAAAACAGGATTTGTGGGGATAACCACATCGACTGCACTCATTATTTTCTTTGAGCTAATAAAATTAAACAGTTTTACCCTATCGTTGAATTCTAAGTATTGGCTGCCAGTAATTAAAGACGAATTGAATGCTTCTTCTTGATAAAATTCTGCGTTGTCTTCTTTCCATAACTCATGAAATTTTAATATAACGTCTCTAAGAGATGACATTTCAGATGCCGTAAAATAATTTCTAATGACAAAATAACCTTGCTCTTCATAGCTACTTTGTAACTGACTTTGATTATCTACCATTTAACAACGATGACCTCTATTAGATTATTAGAACTGAACTGCCATTCAAAGATACCAGCCTTATTCTTCGCTGCTGCATAGTACTGGTTAATTTTGGTCATTCAAGTTTAATCACACAAAAAGTGCAAAATAGAATCATCGCTTCTTTTTTTATTCAAAGTAGGATAGCTGAATTAGCCAATATTATCGTTTTAAAGTAGCATTTAGCAGATTTATTCTGTCGTGATTACTGGTAAATAATGGGAATTTTAACGCCATTTACGATTATGTTTTACCTCTTTGAAAAGCTATGTTTACTCCAGTGATACCAAACCTCCGATTAAGAAGAAAAATTACAGTATTCTCACCGCATTCCTTCTTCTTATGGTATAAACTTGGCATAATATAAACACAACTAAATAAACAGGCATAATTATGAGCACTGCAAAAACGCTATTAACTCGTTGCGATTCTAAATGTGAACTATGTGGTTCAACCTCTTCACTTGCACCATTTGCTGTGCCGCCAATGACAGATATCAATGTAGATAACTGTGTAATGATTTGTGATACTTGTACTGCACAAATTGAAGACCCAGCAACTATGGATGTAAATCACTGGCGTTGTCTAAACGACAGCATGTGGAGCCAAGTTCCTACTGTTCAAGTTATTTCTTATGTTCTTTTAAGCAAGCTTGTTTCTGAATCTTGGGCTCAAGATTCTCTTGATATGATGTATGTTGAAGAAGATGTTAAAGAATGGGCTGAGAAAGCACTTCTTGCTGACGGCGAAAAACCACGTGATATCAACGGCGTTGAGCTTAAAAAAGGTGACGACGTAACCGTTACTAAAGACCTTCCAGTTAAAGGTACTAACCAAGTTATCAAGCAAGGTACTGTTATCCGTGGCATTAACCTTGGTGACGATCCTCGCCTAGTTTCTGGTAAAGCTAACGGTGGTCAATCTATGTATGTAATCGCTGAATTCTGTCGTAAAAAGTAATTCGTTACTTAATAATCAGATAGACAAAAAAGACGCTAATATGCGTCTTTTTTTATGTCTGAATTTTCTTCATGTTAAATGTTAATCACGACTCCATTCATAAACATCAGCCTCCCCTTTATCTCTAAAATAGGTAGGATGAAGCTGCATGAATTGATCTTTCTTTAAATCACCTAGAGGCCAATTTGAGAAATCTTCGGATAATGAAAAATCTTTACTCTTAAGATATAAGTTTGATAACTTTCGCCAAACTTGCCTAAATAAATAACGAGTTCCATCATCGTTACAAATCAATGATGTTGTTTCTGGTGTTAAATCACCGACTTGAAGCGTTGCTTTTATTTGCGATTTGGGCTGACAAACCGCTTCATGAATAACAACAACCTCAAATGTATTGGTATACGTTGTATCAACGTAAATGGACGTATTGTTAGCCCTATTTACCCTTCTTAATATTAATTGCTTTGTATCTTTTGTTCTACCAACCTGAAGACCATTTGAAAGTGGCTCGTAATAACTCCAAGACCAGCTCCAATCAATATTGCGAGGAAAATAGTTTAATTGTGATGAGGAATGCAACCATAATCCTGCTGGTAATACGATTGAAATTAATAATATAAATACCGCTACTGCTTTGTACATAGGATGACCAACAAGTGATAATGCTTTTATTTCCATGATCTTATCCTATATTAGCTTTACTTTCAAAAAAGCCAACCCATTCACAAATACGCATAAATACGCAAATTGATTTGTATAACACCCGTAATATTTTTAATAATGTGCGTATTTATTGAATTAAATAAAACAAGAATGCCTCTTTTTTTATTTAAACGTTAGATTAGATAATGTTACAACACAATCATTAAACCCCTAGATATAAAAAAGCCGAGATATTAAATCTCGGCTTTTAATCAGAATATCAACTCGCTACATTAAAGATGCTTACTGATTTCAATACAAGTTGCTTTTGCATCACCAAAAAGCATCTCTGTATTTTCTTTGAAGAACAATGGGTTTTGAACTCCAGCATAACCTGTGCTCATTGAGCGTTTGAATACGATAACATTTTTCGCATTCCACACTTCAAGAACTGGCATTCCTGCGATTGGACTGTTTGGATCTTCCATCGCTGCAGGGTTAACCGTATCATTCGCGCCAATAACAAGAACCGTATCGGTGTCAGATAAGTCATCGTTGATCTCATCCATTTCAAGAACGATATCGTAAGGCACTTTTGCTTCTGCAAGTAGTACGTTCATGTGGCCAGGTAAACGACCCGCTACTGGGTGAATACCAAAACGAACATTGATACCTTGTGCGCGAAGTTTTTCTGTAATTTCGTGAACTGGGTATTGAGCTTGTGCTACCGCCATTCCGTATCCAGGAGTAATAACTACTGACTTAGAATTCTTTAGCATCTCAGCAACTTCTTCAGCTGTTGTTTCACGATGTTCACCTTGCTCTTCGTCATCAGAAGAGATAACCACGTTTTGGCCAAAACCACCCGCGATAACACTAATGAAAGAACGATTCATTGCTTTACACATAATATAAGACAGAATCGCACCAGAAGAACCAACTAACGCACCAGTAACAATCAAAAGATCATTTGAAAGCATGAAACCCGCTGCTGCTGCTGCCCAACCAGAATATGAATTCAGCATTGAAACAACCACTGGCATATCTGCGCCACCAATTGAAGCAACTAAATGGTAACCGAACGCAAAGGCAATTAGAGTGACTAGAATAATTGCAAACATGCTGCCGCCAACACTAACAAAGTAGTAAAGGAGTGCAGCTGAAGCAATTAATGCCACTAAATTTAATTTATGACGGTGTGGTAATTGAAGTGCAGACGAGCTGATCACGCCACGTAACTTACCGAATGCAACTAAAGAACCCGTAAAGGTCACTGCACCAATAAATATACCTAAGAACACTTCTACTAAATGGATATTTAGCATTGCGCCAGTAAGTACACCGTGATCGATGTAGCTGTTATAACCAACAAGTACCGCTGCCATACCAACAAAGCTATGAAGAATTGCCACAAGTTCAGGCATTTCTGTCATTTCAACTTTCTTAGCGTAATAAAGACCGATTGCAGCACCGATTGCCATAGCAACGATGATCCAACCTGTTCCCGCTGAATCAGGACCAAAAATGGTCGCAATTAACGCGATAGCCATACCTGTCATTCCGTAATAGTTACCAGAACGAGCGGTTTCTTGTTTAGACAATCCTGCTAAACTCATGATAAATAGAACGGCAGATACAATATAGGCTGCTTGAACTAATCCTGCTGACATTATTCTACCCCTTACTTATCTTTACGGAACATTTCAAGCATACGCTTGGTTACAGCAAATCCGCCAAATATATTAATACTTGCGATAAGAACTGCAATAAATGCTAAAACAGAAACAACGCCATTACCTTGACCAACCTGAAGTAATGCACCAACAATGATGATACCTGAGATTGCATTAGTTACTGACATCAGTGGTGTGTGCAGTGAATGACTTACATTCCAAACAACATAATAACCAACAACACAGGCTAAGATAAATACAGTGAAGTGAGCTAAGAATTCAGCAGGAGCGACAGAACCAACCCAACCAAAGGCTGCGATACCAGCACCAATCATTCCATATTTCTTAACTGGAGACATTGGAACTTCAACTTTTGGTTCAACTTTCGCTTTTGGTGCAACTTTCGCTTGAGGCTGAGCTGAAACTTGAATTGGTGGCGCAGGCCATGTTACTTCGCCTTCTTTAACCACAGTGACACCGCGAAGAACGACGTCTTCAAAATCGATGTTGATGTTACCATCTTTCTCTTTGCATAAAAGCTTAAGAAGGTTAACTAAGTTTGTGCCGTAAAGTTGTGATGATTGCGTTGGTAGACGACCAACCATATCAGTGTAACCTACAATTTTCACGCCATTGTCTGTTGTAATAACTTGGTCTTTTACTGTGTACTCACAGTTACCACCATTCGCGGCAGCCAAATCAACAATTACACTGCCCGCTTGCATGCTATCAACCATTGCTTTAGTAATTAGCTTTGGTGCAGGACGACCAGGGATCAGTGCGGTTGTAATGATGATATCAACATCTTTAGCTTGAGCTGCATATAACTCTTCTGCTTTTTTGTTAAACTCATCAGACATTTCTTTTGCGTAACCATCACCTGAACCTGAATTTTCTTTGAAATCTACTTCAAGGAATTCAGCGCCCATTGATTGCACTTGCTCTTTTACTTCTGGACGAACATCAAATGCTCGCACAATAGCACCAAGACTACCAGCAGCACCGATAGCCGCAAGACCAGCAACACCTGCACCAGCAACAAGTACTTTCGCAGGTGGAACTTTACCAGCAGCGGTAATTTGGCCAGTGAAGAAACGACCAAACTCATGGGCAGCCTCTACAACAGCACGGTAACCCGCAATATTAGCCATTGAACTTAATGCATCTAACGCTTGCGCACGAGAAATACGAGGAACTGAATCCATCGCCAAAACATTAATGTTTTTAGTCGCTAATTTGGCTAAAAGTGCTTCATTTTGAGCAGGCCAAATAAAGCTAATTAAACTAGCGCCATCTTGAAGTAATTCAAATTCATCAACACCTGTGGCGTCATTGATTTGAGGTGCGTTTACTTTAAGAATGATTTCTGATTTCCAAGCATCATCTGCAGAAACAATAGTTGCGCCTGCTTTTTCAAATGCTGCGTCATCAAAGCTTGCTAAAATACCAGCGTTTGATTCTACAGCAACTGTAAATCCAAGCTTTAATAGCTGCTCAACTGTTTTAGGAGTGGCAGCAACACGGGTCTCCCACGCGAATACTTCTCTAGGTACACCAATTTGCATAGTTATTCCTTGGCTATTGGCATGAATTGATACCTTCGTTTTATCTAACATAAGGTATTAATTCAAGTGTTTTGTAATAAAATGACATGATTTCATTACATAAAAATTGTTATCTGTTCATTCTCACTGTATTTCAGTAAAAAAACAACATTTTGATGACAAATAGAGGTCAAACCACTTACGCTTACTTATTGATTTTAATCACAAGTATAGAGTAAAAAACATACGGAAAAACAATATATATCAATTCATTAACACTTATTTGAAAATAGAATCGCCCATTTGGTCTATTAACATTTTGGATTTCCTTTCCATCAGTTCATCAGCGTTAGTTTTTGAAGAAATCACATCAGAACGAATAAAACGGTGCTCTTTTATTTCACCATTTATTTCTTTCGTTATTTTCCCTGCAATGCGAAATTGCCCATTATCAGGTTCTGAATTTGGATAGATGAGAAAAGAGTGATACTCAATTGGTGTGATTGTTGGCTCTTTTTTAGAAGAAGATGAGCCGAATATACGAGAAAAAAGCCCCATTTCATTTTCCTTTTTGAAATAAGGCTTATTATACCTCAACAGAGCATAGATGCAGTAGGATACTGAGAGCAATACTCTGATTAAGTTTATGTAATGTTAAGTGTTATAGCACTATTCTTCGTCAGTGAATAAATCAGCGACTGGCGTGATACGAATTTCAATTCGGCGGTTTTTCTTTCGTCCATTGGCATTCATATTCGAGGCAATAGGTTCCGCTTCACCAAAACCATACGTATTTATTCGATTAGCATCAACGCCTTTCTGCTCCAGTAATGCCAAGACTGAATTTGCTCGCTTATTGGATAATGAGGTATTAAATTGCTTGCTGCCACTGCTGTCAGTATGACCTGCAATAAATACCTCTGAACGAGGCTTATCATTCAGTAACTGTGCTAATTGAGTCAGTGCGTCTTTACTCTCATCTTTAATGACAATACTGCCTGAATCAAAACTGGTATCACCACTTAATAGCACAATGATTTCATCATTCACTTGTGCAACACTGCCAATATCATCTGTGATAATCGCATTCAGTTCGTCGTGATGGTAAGTAATAAAACTTTCAATGGTAGGTGTCGATTTAATTGCTGTAGTCTCATCTTCTGATGTACTTTGACAGCCACTAAGTAAGCTCCCTACTATAATAACTCCGAGTAAGTGTTTCTTCATTATAAGTATCCCTAGTCCAACTTGGCGTTAATTTATCAGACTTCGTTCGCTTATACATGATGAGTAAAAATAGAATAGAGACACTTCACGTACCTGTGAAATTGAGTTGTCACTCAGTTTCAATATTAATACGATTCTTTACTTTCTTTAGATAAATCAAAGAATAAACTAATAAGTAAAAAGCACTTAATCCATATAATCCAAGAAGATTCTTCATCACGCCTTGCAACCCACTTCCTTGTTGATTCAATAATAGGAAGCCATTGATAGCAAAATCACTCGGTAATAAGTGCATAACACTGACCAATAAGCTTGGGATCATTTCTACAGGCCATATAAAACCAGCACTAAATACAATAGGCATAGAGCTAAACAACACGACTAAAAGAAGACTTTCACAGTTAGGAAATAATTCACCGAGAATGAATCCAAGTAAGATAACGGAGGTTAGAAAAGGAACCAATAAAATCAATAGCTCTAATGGGTGACTAAAACGACTAATATCATAAAAATCAAATACAGAACCAAAATAGAAACAGGCAAGAACCAGCTCAACACACAAAAAGAGACTGAATCTAATCAGCATTATTTTTGGTGATTTCTCATGAGGTTTTACGATTTTTTGCCTTACACCAACGGCCATCAATAATGTTTGTTGCAAGATCAAAACAAATACTGCGGGTACAACATATTGCTGATAACCCATATTATGATTAAATACAGGGATATAATTAGAATTAAAAGGCTGAAAGGTCTTCACCGCTTGAGTTATTGGTGTCCCATCAATTGTCATGTTAGCGACTCTTATTTCAGCAGAAATAGTTCCTCCTGCCTTCATTAATCCTTCGATAATGGTGCCATAGACTAAAAAGTAAGAGGCATCCCCTGCATAAGCGACAGTTGGAGATTGTCCTAACAATAAATTTTTAGAAAACTCGGTAGGGATAACAAGAAAACCACTGACTTTCTGCGACATGAATTGATTTTTAGCCTCAGTTACGCTTTCGGCTTGATCAACCACATTTACTTGTTGTGAGCTATTGACCATTCTAATGAATTTTCTACTGAGATCTGATTTATCTAAATCCACCACCGTGATCTTTTGCTCTTCTGGGCTCTGGTGTTGATAAGGTAACGGATAAAGGAATGCATAAAACAATACACCTCCAACCATCGCCATTAAAATGGTGCTGTTAGTAAAGATGGCTTTTGCTTCAGTCCCAACTGCGCGCCATAATTTATGCATTTGATTTCCTTAATCGCGCAGTCAGTATTAATAAAGGCACTAAAAATAACGATAATGCCGTTACATTAGGAATTGATTGAATCAAGTTATACCCATAATTAGTCTGCTCTATTTGAGCTCTAACAAAATGACTCGCCGGTAAAATTGAATGCCAAAATGTTGCGATAGTATTCATGTCTGTCACGGGGAACGTCACCCCTAAAAAAGCAAAGCTTGGTGCCGTATATGCGCCAGAGATGCTCATTGCTTTTACTATATCATTGGTGACGTAGGCAATAAGTACACCCAAGCTAATACAGGCCAATGTCATTGCACTCATGATCAATAAGAACTCAGGGATATTCGCCAAAAATGGAAAGCCTAAGATCTTATATAAGAAAACAAATAAAATGGAACCTACGAACATAAAGATGAAAAAATAAAACCCGACAAATTGCATCATCGTATTTTTTGTTTGATGGTCAAACCAAGATCTCAACGACGATTTATTCTCAATTTTCATGGCATTATTCATTGCCCATATCATGCCAACAATCATCGCCATTTGCCAAATGGCAGGAAGAATTGCAGACAGCAAAAACTGATTATAATTACTGCCTAAATTAAATAAAGGCGTGATTTGTACATTAATAGGAACGGCCGTATTAATGGCTTGAGTCCATGTTGTTTCATGGGTACTTAAGGTTTTAATTGTGCTTAATTGAGCTTGCATCGTCATGTCAGTCTGCAATAACGCTGAACTAATTTGTTTCGCAATCAAAATATACTGTGCATTGTAAAAACCTGATATCTGTGGGCTTTTACCGAGTAATACGTCTTTTTCAAAATTAGCGGGAATAATGACATACCCATAGTTATGTCTATCTTTAAGCGCAGTATTTGCAAAAGGAATGCTTTGTTGAATCGACCGAACTTGCAATGTGGGTGTCGCATCATAATTACGAGTAATCATGCGCGATAAGCTAGATTGGTCAAGATCAACAACATCAATAGGCAACTCACGAACGACAGAGGCTGAGAATACCCACCAAATCATCAAAGATAAAATAACTGGCAACCCAAACGTAGCTGCTACTAGCCAGTAATTAGAAAGATAAGAACGCCATAATGTTTTCATAGTAGTACCCAAAGTAGCGTTGTATTACTTTTCAATTCGAACAATAGCACTCATACCAACTCTTAGGTTTGGTATTTTTTTCGTTGGATGCGCTTCAACTTCAAATGTTTTTAAATCAAATCCTTGACTGTTATCCGTTGCACGCCAAGTCGCATAATCCCCTAATACAGAAATATGAGTAATGGTAAAAGGAACCGTCGCATCAAGGGCTGGTAGATAAACCGACAATTCATCACCTTTGTTATAGTGCTTTAGGTTGTCTTCTCTTACATGAAAAATAGCCCACGCATTATTCATGTCAATAACCGTCACAACAGGAAACCCTTGAGGCGCAATCTCTCCGGCGTTTAATAAGACTTGCGACACCTCTCCTTCATACCAACTGTTTATTTTGGTATCTGCGGCATAAGCTTCAACTTCAGCAACCGCACCAGAGGCCATTTTTACCTTTTCATTAGCGGCTCGTTTTGTTTCTACTCGAGCCCCTTCTTTTGCCATTTGATACATTTGGTATGCTGCATTTTCAGTGTATTTAGCGGCTTGCCATTGAGTGTATGTTTCATCTTTCTTTTGTTCAGCAACCACACCATCGTTGTAAAGGTTATTTACACGAGCGTATGTTTTCTCTAATAGTTGATTCGCAGCCTTCGCTTTTCTCCACTGATCACGAGCTGCCGATATTTGTTGTTTTCTTGCTCCTTTTTCCGCTTCTTGAGCTAATGCACTTGCGGCGGCTTCCCCCGCTTTTGCTTGAGCCAATTTCGCCTCTATTTCAGGACTGTAAAGAGAGAAAACTGCTTGGCCTTTTTCTATTTCATCGCCTTTTTTTACAAAAACACTTTCAATACGCCCAGGGACTTTTGAAGAAACATTGTATTGCTCCGCTTCAATTTGACCTTGTAGTAACTCTGGACGAGGCTGATAAGCTGCCCAAAAGCTGTATCCAACCCAAGAGACCACTGAGACGGCAATAAGAGAACCGATAACGTTAGTTGCTTTACTCATGATGATTACCCTTGTCTTGCTTGCAGTTGATATTGATTAAATGTATCGGTTTGATTGCTTAATGCGAGTAACTTAACTAGCGAAATCACATAATTAAACGAAGCAAGCGAACGTTGAGTTTTAATACTGGCTAAATACAGCTCAGCATCAACGACATCAAGTGATGTAGATAATCCTTGCTTAAACGCTTTTTCACGAAGAAACACGTTTTCAGTTGCCAATGTAACACTCGACGCTAATCCATTATATTCATCGATGGCTTGCAGTGCTTGGCGGTATGTTTTTTCAACAAGTAAAGAGAGATCTTGCTTCGCCTGTTGTTTTAAATACTGAACTTGTTGTATTGCACTGTGTGCCGCCACCACTTTCTCTGAGCGACCTTTGTTATCTAATAAAGGGACATTCATACCAATACCTACCATCCAATCGGGAGCTATCTCAGCAGATAAGCTGTCACCTTCATATAAATTGTAGTTACCATAGAGGTAAACTTCTGGGTAGTATCGTCCCTTTTCTGCTTTTACCAAACTTTGAGCTTGAACTTCTTTCGCGTCTAATAAAGCTAAACCAGGGTATGTATTTAAAGTACTATCAACAAAAGAACCTAATTCTGGGAGTGTTGCATTTATAAATAACATAGTCTCAGGCGTTACCGCGTCACGAGTTTGAAGCATTTGAGATAATGCGGCATTGGCAATATCCCGATCTTGTTCCGCTTTACGTAAATCAACCTTTGCTTTGTCATAAGAAGCATCCGCTTGAAGTCGTTCAACTTTTGCTATTTGCCCTTGTTGTTGAAGTTTCACAGCATTGCTACGGTGTTTAGCGAGTCCTTGTTCCACTTCTGTATAGGTATTCACAACTTCATTGGCTAAAACAACACTAAAATAATATTTAGCGAGATCTTCATAAGAGGCTTGTTGTTTCATTAATAGCTTACTACGAGCTTCTGTTGTCTTTCCTTCCGCGGCACTCTCTGCTGCCGAAATCCTACCGCCAGTAAATATAGGCCAAATAGCACGAATAGAGCTGGTAAAAATGTCTCTTTCAGTTAGCGTCGATGTAATAGGTCCACCGAGTTTATTGATCAACCCAGATGCCGCACCGGCAAAAGCAGGGTTAATATCGGTACTATCGAGTAGCTGTTGGCTACTTACGGTGACATCATCATCTAAATAAGTGTAGTTTGCTGTCAGTGAAATGGAGGGAAGATTTAAGTCACTCGTAGCAGAAGCTAATGATTCTTGGCGCTGAACATTCATTCGTTCCGCCGCGATACCATTATGATTATTAAGAACGTTTTTCCATGCACTATCAAAGTCGACCGATTTAGCCTGAACAGAAATAGATAATACAGCGGTTAAAATAATTGATAAGCGAGTCATTTTTAGCATAAGCCCTCCGTTGCGTAGAGTATATACTCTAGATTGATCCATATGCAAAAAAAAAGCTTACCACAATAGGTAAGCTTTTTTAGAAAAAGAAACGATTATTTAGTCATACGGACAAGAGACAAACCAATTAGCCACTCTAAATCTTTACGGCTTTCTTCGCCGTATAAATCTTCAACCAAACCGTATAAACGCTCAATACCATTGTGCGCAAATTCGTGAGCGTTAGCTGACGTTACGATGTGGTGGAATAAAAGACGTAAAATTGCGCGGAATTGTTCATCTTCTAGAGAGGCAATCCAGCTATCAATGAATGCTTGTTTATCACCTTGCATTTCAAGACGTTCTGCAAACAAACGGAAGATACGACCATCTAATGCTGCTGTAAAATCAGTTTTCTTTGGAAAATGATGGCTAATACCAGTTCTTGATACACCAGTCTGTTGACTTAGTGTGGTATATGACATTTTGTCATAGCCTAGGCGTAATAGTTGATCAATAACTGCATCCATGATCTTCTGGATGGTGATTTCAGTATCTTCTTTACTTCTTTTTGGCATAATAAAGCTCTTCTAATGTGGTTAGTCCATTAAGAAATTAATCATAAAAATTTACTAATGACAATTATGTAAGTAAATTTATAGGATTCAATTCCATTTGTATAATTGTTTTTATAATATTTTGCACAATCAGTGATGTCGCGCAAACGGTTCGCTTATAAAATACCTCTTAAATATGAGAAATAAATTTATTAAGGTAAAATAAGCAAAGACTTACAGCAAATAAATGCACACTTTATATGGGCAGTCTGCGTTATACAGTATGGAATTACAATACACTACACTGCATTATGACAAAGAATTGTCATAAAGGTTCATTTTTTGGGAGAGTAGTCCCAGGTTACAAGCTTGAGTTTGAAAGATTGAAAGATTGAAAGATTGAAAGATTGTTACTAAACGAATGCATTTTAAAGAAGCCAATAAAATGGTAGTTTTCTTACATAAAGCGTCATAATATAAAGACATTACTACTATTGAGGATATAACTATGAGTTCTGATGTTGAACAAAATGTACCTTGCGATGCCTGTGGTTGCAGTGCAGAAATGGGCTTTATCATTAAAGAAGGCGATGATGTAGCTGAAGTAAGTATCTTTGCGGATAATAAATCACAACTTAATGCAGAGTTTGCTAATTATCTGACTCTTGCAAAAGAAGTGTGTGCTGAAGTAAAAACGGACATTGAAATAACAGAAAACGAAAAAGAATTACATGCACGCCTACAATTTTCATGCAGTGCAGAAAAACTGATTTATGAATTAAAAACACGTTCACTTCGACGTTAGTTTTTATTTTTGTATAAAAAAAGGCTCCAACATTATTGTGTTGGAGCCTTTTTTATTAAATTAGAGAGATTAAGCTGCTTCGATTTTTGCAGCTTGAGGGCCTTTTGGTCCCTGCTCTACTTCAAAAGTTACTGCTTGGCC
>NZ_CAWPRC010000194.1:0-122881 GCF_963890165.1 Aliivibrio sp. SR45-2
TGTTGATATTGCAACCGCAATGGCATCATTAAATTTACCCGACTTGCCTTGCATCATAACGCCCTGAGCTTGCTGCACTGCATTATGAATCGCATCATTTAATGCTTTTTTTCGAGCTTCTGCTTCACCAACTTTCATTGATGCCAAGCCTTTAGATTCTACTGTTTTAGCACCTTGCTTAACTTGAGCAATAGATTGATTGCTTGCGTCTGTGGCAATAATGAATGTGTTACCTGAATGGCTATTACCAGAATTAGCCGTTGAGCGAAGTGATGCCGCTTGTTTAAGATCTGTTTGGGTAATAACAATTGCAACAAAGTAATCGCCGTCATATTGACCAGATTTCAATTGCTTTGCAGCAGACAATTGCCCTTTGAAACTAGTATTAACAACATTAACAAAGCTTTCTCTGGAAAACTCTCGTGTCCCATTCTCATCAGATACTGTTATATATTTCATTGAAGCACTGGTATTGCCACTCATAGTAACGCCATTTATCATTTCAGATAGCTGGCGTAATGCTTCCATTCTTGCTTCTTCAAGTCCTTTATTTTCATTTGAGCGACTTGATGTACCCATAGCTACTACGTAATAACCATCAATTTTATTTTTTCCTGACCGAGTTCCCCCTCCATCTTCTAACATAGAGAAAACATCATCCATCGGTTCAGCATTTACCGACCCAATAACAAATAAATTTATTGTTGTAGTTATCAATATTCCTGCATAAAAATTACGTAGTAGTTTAAGCATTATTATAGTTTCCAGTCTTCAGGTGTACCTACAGATACTGCATAAATTTTATTACGCTTAAGGTAATCTTTGCCCATCGCTTCTAGTTTCTTTTTCACATCATCAGCATCAAGGTCATCTTCTTTCCAAATAAACATAACGCCTGAGCCACCATTCGTCTTTGGTGTTACTTCACCAGAAGCGATTGGTATATCTAAGCCATCATCACTTAAAAATAAAACTACTGGCTGTTTAGTCGCAAAACCTTGGTCAATACCAGCATCGATTGCAAAACGTCCATTTCTAAAGTTTGTAACACGACCACCAACAGGGTAGTAATCCATTGTTCTATTGACGAGTACCTGAATTGCCTTTTGAGCTGCTTCTTTATAAGCTTCTTGAAGTTCATTTTGTTTTCTGTAATCAAAACCACCTAAAAACTTTCCTTCCATTGAAAAAAATCGTTTAGCTGGCATATTGTGACGAATTGGTTCAAATGAGTGGATTATTTTACCCGATGTAGGTTCAACAACTTTTGTTGTCACTAGACTTCTAAAGATGATCTCATTATGATCACTCATTTTTTTAATTACTGTACCTAACGCTATTGACGTTTCGAATACATATTCAGGATTTAATTGCTCGCCACGTTGAATAGATCCTTCTTCAACAGTATTTTCAGCTTGAAAAGCAACTTCATAATCACAAGCATCACAATTACGAGTCAGTACTTCATAACGCTTAGTTCGTGCTAATTCATTTTCTAATAACTTGGCAATAATGCCATTATCAATTTGTGTTGTTTTTGCATCTTTCTCAAAGCGTACATGATCTACATATGCTGCAATGGTCATTTTATTAAAAGCTTTAACATCATAATTACTTGGTAATTCTATATTTTCACTTTCAAATAGGGCAGCTCTACTAACCTTCTCTATTTGTGAGTTTGATTCAATATCAGCCTCTGAATTTACTTTTAAGCTAGTTGATTGGCATCCAAATAAAAATAAAGATGTAACTAAAAGGTATGGGAATTTCTTCATTATTTCCTCTCAAAAAAAAACCGGTAAATAATCACCGGTTTTTTATTTAATTTAAATAGATGTTATTGTGCAGAGCTAAATGCAGAGATGATTCTGTAATTTTCATATGCTGAAACTACTGTCTTGTCCATATATACAATTTGCTCTGCAGTCAGTGATACGGCTTCTTTTTCACCCATTAACTTTGTAAAATCAACATCAGATAACATTGCGGTTGTATCTGATTTTAAGAATACTGCTGAATTTTCCAAAGCAACCAATGCTGCATCTTTTAAGCCTGACATAATCTCATCACTTACTGATGAATTATTAAAATCGTCAACCTTTAGCTTCATTTCTGGGCTTAAAGAATCATATACTGCTCGTTTTTCTTCTTCTGTATCTTTTGCTTCTACTGCAGAAAAATAGTTGCCTAATTCTGGTGTAGCAAGAAGTTCGTTGGTGTAGCGCTCATAAGCTGGTTTCGCTGATAAAAATGCTGAATTAACAAGTAAACGAATAGCTTCTAATTGAGCAACATCAGATACTTGGTAGCCTTTTTCGATAACATTTCCTTCGTCATCTCTTACTGCTGGTTTTGACTCTTCATATAATGCATCACCTTCAGCTCGAAGGTCTGTATATGATGCAGTATCAGAACCGCCAATCATTGAACAACCAGAAACCATTGTTGCAGCTAAAATCATTGCTAATACAGTCTTTTTCATGAATCTCACACTTTAGTTAATTTAAATAATATAGAGTACATCGTTCTAAACACGTACAGAATACCGTGTTTAAAATAAATTACAATACAATGTGGCATTCCTTATAAGGTTTTATTTAACAACTTAAAAATCACAAAAAAAAACAGCGAGCTAAATGCTCGCTGTTTTTTGTTTATTATGTTCGTTGAGATCGCCACCAATCCGCTAAATGCAGTAAGCCGAATAACCCATGACCATAAAAATAAGCCTCAATGAAACCCACGCTGGTTTTATGGATCTCAAGTAATTGCGGACTGAAACTAAGATTGCCATTACTCGCCGAAATGTACCACATAGCACCAGTTACTAATGCCAACAGTAACGCCAATAATCCCAATCCCTCAATTGTTGCCGCTAACCCACCAGGGCGCACCTCTGGCAAGCGAAATGTACTCAAGGTTTTAATGTCTTTCTTAATCTCAGAGATATCTTTATATAGCCAAGGATAAATATCGGACATTTTTCTACGCTTAATAATTTTCCATGAGAAAAGCAACGTGATTGGGATTAAAAGCAGACCGCCATAGGCATGAATATGACTGACAACATTAATCTCAGTCCATAATGTATCTGAATGAACATGCATAAAATTAGAAGTAATTATCTGTAATAATACCCATAGCATAACGAGTATATGAAGTATTTTTTCTGAGGTTGGTAGTCGCTCGAATAATACGTTAAAACCATCTTTTAAATGTAAGCTCATAATGTTGCCTTTTAGCCATTAAATCAAACTTAAGTGAGAGACTCGATCATAGTCCTTTAATGGTTAAGTGCACTAAAAATTTTGAAATTAACACCATGTTCAGTGAGGGATCGTCTTCATATACTGCTTTGGCGTTAGACCAAATTGCTGGTGAAAACGTTGGCTAAATCGACTTTCTGATTGATAACCGCACTGCAATGCTAAATCCAGTTGGCTTTGTTTTCTTTCTTGCATTAAAGACAAGGCATGAGTCATCCTCACATTCGATAATACCGTTCTAAAATTCGTACCATCATGGTGCAATCGACGAATAAGCGTGGCACGGCTCATTGAGAACGCATGGCTCACATCTTCTAATTGATGAGCTTCTGCAGGATCTTTGGAAAAATACGCACTCAACTCATTTTGAAAAGAAGCGTACGATTCAGAGAAAAGCACATGCAATACGCCTAACTCAGCTAATTGTTGATAAAATGCCAGTAAATGTAATTTTTGAACGTTAGAACTCAGCGCTTGCTTACTCATATCAATCAACATCGAAAAACCATAAGCTAATCCAGAAGACACCTTAATCGCATTCGTATGCAAACGACGAGTTTTGTGCGCTTTACTCTCTTCAAGCATGTCTTTAGAAGGCCCTAACAAAAAACACAATTGCACCGAATAAAAAGGCTCATGTGATGGTTTATTGATAAAATTCAACTCTTGATTTGCAGACGTGAGTAACCAAGATTGAGTATCGATATCATAAGATTCTGTATTTTGAAAAACCGTCTTTGTTCCTGATTTCACCCAAATAATACTCGGAGCATAAATATGGACGTTACGTAGAGGTTGATCATTCACCCCTGAATACGTTTGTATTTTAAATAACGCGTCATTCATTATTATGCTCCTCGTTTTATGACTTTCTACAAATGTTCTAATAAAATACTATTTACGCACATAAGTTGCTGTTAAAACGGCTTTACCTAGAGCCATGCTATTTAGAGTATAACCGACAACAGCAGGTGAAATATCCGCAGGTAAATCAATTTTTGCTTTTGGTAATGCCCACACAGTATATTGGTATCTGTGCATTCCATCACCCGCAGGAGGACATGCGCCACCGTAGCTCATCGTACCAAAATCATTCTTAGTTTGTAGCACATCTTTCATTGGTGAACCTTGAGCAACACTGCTTACATTCGCAGGAATGTTAAGCGCTAGCCAATGCCACCAGCCACTGCCTGTTGGTGCATCTGGATCAAACAACGTAATCGCGAAACTTTTAGTACCAGCAGGGGCATCTTTCCAGCTCAGTTGAGGCGAAATATTCGCTCCCGTACAGCCCATACCAGAGAAAGTAAATTCACTGTTCATCAATTGTCCTTCATGAATATCTTTACTTGATACTTCAAACGCTTGGCTAGAAAAAGACGCTAAAGTAAGTAACACTAATAATGCTTTGTTCATAATAATTTCCTTTACTTTTAATAATAGAGTTAAGTAAGTACAGGGTTATTATTAGATATTTAGCACACCCGTAATTACCAGAAAGTATCAAATATTAATAATAAACAATCCAATATGATACTTTTCGTTTTATTTTTAAATAAAGTGATTAATTGACGATTTTTCATCCGTAAATTAAAGAAACGATTTGATATTCTTTTCGCTTCTCTATCAATTACCTGCTTATCTATAATTTCAGTCTTTACGTTTTATTCTAAGAACTTACGTTAATTCCTTTAAAAAAAACGTAATTAAAAACAAAAAAAAGATCAGCAATGGTAAGTGACGTACATCTAACTATTTGGATTTTCACCTATCAACTGCATCGAATAGGAGTATTGTAATTATTCAAATCTTTCGATTAAATATTAATGATTAGAGGTAGTTATGAGTTTATTTTATGTTGATAAGAATGTGCAAGATAACGGAGATCATGAAATTCACACCGCAAACTGTACTCACAGTCCTGGTATAACAAAATGCGAACCACTTGGATATCATACTGCCTGTAGCACTGCATTAAATGCCGCTAAAGCAATCTACCCACAATCAAATGGCTGCTATTATTGCTCGTATTCAAGCTACACGTCTGAAGATAAATAAGTTCGATAACAAAACATGCTAATTTACTAAGAGAGTTCAAAGTATTAACCACTTTGAACTCCTCCGGCATTGACTGTAAGACTCAATTCTTAACGAGCTAACCGCCACAATCTACATTCACCCATACTACTTTCACCCATACCTTTTCTGATACTCTACCCGTGATGATCAATCCTGCCTATTTCGAATATCAATGGTATACATCATCGTTGAAGATTCCGCATCTCCAGCAACCGGAGGCGAAATAACGCCAAACGCGGTATTTTCAAAAAAGAGATAAAATAATTTACTGCTCGAACCACCGTCATTCAACCCTAACCAACCTGAGCTTTGTTTTCCTGATAATGGTGGGAAAGCATAGTAAAACGACAATAACGCATTCCCAAAATCTTTATCCTGCGTATCACTTTCCCAATATTGATAACCACCTTCATCAATAATGTATGATTCAGATAAAAGGTGACTGATATCTTGCACTGATATATTCGCTTGTTGATTTGGCTCTAACGTAAATTCCACCACCTTGTAATCATTACGATTGATAAGTATAGAATCAATTTCGTTATCGTCTTCTGTATCACAAGCCGCCAACAGCCCAGCAGTAACAATGATGCTTAATAGCTTACTTTTATTCATGAAATAAATACTTAAGTCCATTTGAAATAGTATAGCTAATGATAACTGCATTTGATAAAAAAAAGCCACTTAGTCATTAACTAAATGGCTTTTTAGCGCATACACTTAGGAGCAATATGCTTTGGGGATGGCATTATCTTAAGTCAAACTCATCCTTTAAAAAAGTGAACACTTCACCCAATATCATTTCCCCTTTATACTGAGTTAACGATGCTTTATTAAGAATGAGTGATGTATGAAAACCAGTGAGATTCTGCTTGGAAAACTCAACACTGAGTTTAAGACCGTATCTGCCATGATTGAGATTTATTGTAAAAAGAATCATCGCTCTCATTCATTATGCGAAGAATGCCAAGCCTTAATGGATTACGCCGAAGTCCGCTTAGATCGCTGTCCTTATGGGGAAGAAAAACCCACGTGTAATACCTGCCCTATTCATTGCTATAAGCCAGAGCCAAAAGAACAGATGCGTCTTGTGATGCGTTTTTCTGGCCCAAGAATGCTATTAAAACACCCAATATTGGCTATCCGTCACTTACTGTCAGAAAAACGCACCGTGAATCCAAAACCCTCCCCACATTGCTCTAACCGTCATATACGCTTACAAGAAGGTGACAAATAATGCATTGGACTCTTGATCAATTAACGGCATTTGTTACTTCAGTAAAATGCGGTTCTTTCTCTGCCGCTGCGCGTCAAATGGGGAAAGCACAATCTCGAATTAGTACCGCAATTTCAAATTTAGAAACCGACCTTGGATTTGAACTTTTCGACAGAAGTGCTCGCTTACCGGTATTGACTCAAGACGGCGAAGACATGTTCATTGAAGCTCAAGCAATTTTAGAGCAATGTGAACGCCTTCAGGCACGAGCAGACACCGTCGCGACGGGACAAGAAATCGCGTTAACCGTAGCAATAGATGAGGCGGTTCCAATTGACGTATTTGAAGATTTCTTTCAAAAAATATCAGTGAAATTTCCATTATTAAAATTAACCATCATTAATGGGTCTCAAGATGATATTGCTCGATGGGTTGATGAGAAGAAAGCGGATTTGGGTTTTCTTTTTCGAATAAATACGTTGTCTGATTCTTTAGAGTATTTGTCTCTTGGCTTTTTCAATCAAGCGCTCATTGTGTCGCCACAGCATCCATTAGCTCACTGTAAAAAGCCGACATTAATTCAGTTAAACCAACATCGCCAGCTCGTTATCCGTGATCGCGTTGGCCACTCTCAAGAAAAAGCGATTTCAGCAAATCATTGGTACATAGACAGTTACTATTACATTACCGCATTGGTCATAAGAAACGTCGGATGGGCGTTAATTCCGGAGCATATTTTAGAGTCTGTGTGGTATAAAAACCAAGCGATTAAATTATCTACTTATCATGTCCCACAAGCCCTAAAAATAGAAATTGGCATGGTTAAGCGCAGAGACAGTGGCATGGTTAAGCGCAGAGACAGTGGCATGGGAACTGTGATGGAATGGATGGTCACGGAAATTGAACATACTTTTGAGAAATTATAAAAAAGACAAACACTTATGAAAACACAATTAAAAACCTATTTACTTAACAATGATTGCGTTGACTTATATGATCTTTTTCATCAACTGCAACCCACTTCAATTTATGCAATTATAAACACGCTACATACACTAAAGTGTGAATTACAATTAACCACAAAATTAAACGCAATGAACGATCCAAGCGAGCAAGTTGCACTGCTTCGTAAGGAAGTCGATATAGCTCAACGAGGCCACAGCATGAGCCGCTACATTCACTTAGTCGATTCACACCAAACCTTCACACCTAACGTTGATGTCGTATTGTTTGGTGACTCCATAACGGAATGGGGTCCGTGGCAAGATGTCTTTACTGATATCCCCCATGTAAACCGAGGTATTGCAGGGGACACAACCGTTGGAATGTTGCGCCGAATAGAAACAACTCTCGCCGTTAACCCTAAATTAATTTCGGTTATGGCTGGGGTAAACGATTTAGCGCAAGGCTTTTCAGTGGATAGTGTATTTGAAAACTACCAAACCATGCTGACGTATTGGCAAAAAAACAACTGCACGGTGTTGGTACAAAGTACCTTGTATTGCGGTTATCGCTTAGTTCACCTCAACCCTCAAGTGACTGAATTAAATCATCGTTTAGAGGCTTATTGCCAACAGAATGACGTTACTTATTTAAACGTAAATGCCATTTTAAGCCCTGATGGATTTTTATCTAATGACTATACTTGTGATGATTTACACCTCAACGCATTGGCTTATTCACAGTGGATAAATGAGCTTAAACCCCAATTAAACACATTACTAAATCAATAATGAGCATAAAAAAAACCGAGAGAGCAATATTGCTCTCTCGGTTTTTTTTCGTTTCTATTTACGCTCGCAGTGTTTTTAAATCAGCCAATACATTAATCATGGAAGGTAGGATTTTATGCCCAAGTTCTATAACTTCAATGCTTGGCTCAACAAGATCAGGGATTTGATACGTGATCATATTCGCAGCCACAGCAGCACGAGTACCGTTATTTGAATCTTCAAATGCCAGACAAACATCAGGAGTAATACCCAAACGCTCTGCGGCTAAAAAATAAATTTCTGGATGCGGCTTACCATGCTCAACTTCACAACCTGTCGCTAGAGCATCAAAATAGCCATCAAGTCCAGCTAACTCTAGTTTTTTAATCGCGATATCATGCTGTGTAGACGTGGCAACAGCCATTGGTACGTTATTCTCTTTTAGCCAATCTAATAGCTCAACTACCCCTTCTTTTACGGGGATAGCTTGATGTTTAACCACCGCCGTGTAACGCACTCGCCACTCTTGATTTAACGCAGGGTAATCAACACTTGGCCCATAGCCTTCACGGAAAAGTTGCTCAATACGTTTTGCATTACAGCCTATAATTGAAAGATACAGATCTTCAATAAACGGAACATTTTGAGCCTCACATGCCTGTTTAAAAATAGACATACACACACGCTCTGTGTCTAACAGCAGTCCATCCATATCGAAAATTGCAGCTTGAAATGTCATGAGAAACCTTATGTATTAATAACAAAATAATAGAACAACATGACATATAGCAATAATACATCATGTTCAATATGCTTTGGGAATGCGCTATATTAAGCCAGATCAAGCATCAAAAAAAGTGAACACTTCCTTTAATACCCCTTCCCCTTTCGTATTGAATTCAAACCGTAATCCATTACGCATAAAAAACAACACGCAATGCTAATAGTATTAAAACCACACCAGATAAACGATCAATCCACTGCGCTTTACTTCTTAGCTTATCAACAATTTTTGGGGCTGATAATAAACAACTAATTAATGTATACCATAAACCATCGATGATAATTGGAGTGATAACAATAATCGCTTTATCTATTGGTGTATTACCCGCAGCAACAAATTGACTGAATAACGCCAAAAAGAACAGGGCTATTTTAGGGTTCAATAATGAAATTAACAGACCTTCTTTCGCCGACTCAAGCAACGTAACCTGCTCACCTGATTCCAGTTTTGCAGCAATACCACCCGTTGAGCGTAAAGCGCCATACCCTAAATACGCAAGATAAGCCGCTCCTAAATAACTGATCGCTTTAAAGACTACTGGCGATTGCTGCAATACCACAGCCAAACCAATCACCGTGATAAAAGCATAAATACCAATACCAATAGAATGCGCCCATGCCGCTGCAATTCCGTTAATACGGCGACCAGATAACGTATGTTTTGCAACCGTAGCTAAACTAGGCCCTGGTGACATCGCACCCAGCATTGAAATCAATAATAATGAAAACCAAATAGTTAATGTCATTTCTTCCCTTAAATTGTCTTTACAACATCGTCTCATTCACAATAAAATCTCACCTTCGGTTACAAAGACGAGTTTACAATGAAAAGATTCATACCACTTTTATTGCTAGGTGCGACAACATCGGCACAAGCAACAGACACTTTACACCAAATCTATATTCAGCCAAGTCTTGCTAACCTGAAAATTGATGGTTCCCATGTGGATGGTTTAATGACTCAAGTGGGTTATAACTACCATTTTGCGCCAATGGTGGCTCTGGATCTCAGTTATTACATGACGGAATCAATGGATAATGTCACAAGTAACAACGACAGTGCCGCTGTTGATGGCGCTTCAATTGCCGCGAAGATGTATTTCCCAATGTCTTACTATGGCTCTTTCTATGGAAAGATGGGACTAAACCGTACTAACGTTGAATATAAAAATACGGTAGGTAACCAAACCATGAAACAAGACTCAACAACCACTAAGCCTTACGTTGCTGTTGGTGGTGTAATGAAATTATACCCATCAGTCACGTTCAATGTTGAATATCAATATATTGACTTAGCGTCTGGCGATTACCTTTCGGTTATTGGTGCAGGTGTGAACTTCATGTTCTAGGACTGCTTTGATGTTAATCTCTGCATTAATATCAAAAAAAATGGGCGTTTCCAATTCTCATTGGAAGCGCCCATTTTATTTTTAGTTATTCTTTTTATGCAGCGACTGCTTCTTTCGCATCCGCTTTATTTTTCAAGAAAGCGTAAGTGAAACCAGTTACCGCAGTACCTGCAGCTATCGCTACCAAGTACATGAACACGGGTGTAATCGCATTTGGAATAAGAAGAACAAATAAACCACCGTGTGGCGCGAGTAACTGAGCACCAAACAACATAGACAGACCACCCGTTAATGCACCACCTGCCATACAGCTTGGGATAACACGCATTGGATCTTTCGCTGCAAATGGAATCGCACCTTCAGAAATAAAACATAAACCAAGCACGAATGACGCTTTGCCCGCTTCACGCTCGCCCGCTTCAAATTTATTTTTAGCAAGAAATGTCGCTAAGCCCATACCAAGTGCAGGAACCATACCTGCGGCCATAATTGCGGCCATTGGACCATAAGTTTGTGACGCTAACAGACCAACACCAAACGTATAAGCGGCTTTGTTTACTGGACCACCTAAATCGAAACACATCATACAACCAAGGATAACACCCAGTAATACCGCGTTAGTTGAACCCATGTTGTTTAAGAACTCAGTCAGTGCAGACATGATGCCTGCTACTGGGCCACCAACGATGTAAACCATGACCAAACCAGTGAACAAACTCGCCACAAACGGAATGATTAGAATGGGTTTTAATGCTTCCATTGATTGAGGAAGAGACACTTTATCTGCAATGAATTTTGCTGCATAACCCGCAATGAAACCGGCAGCAATACCACCAAGGAAACCAGCACCTGTTGAGCTCGCCAACATACCACCGATTAAACCCGGCGCTAAACCAGGGCGGTCAGCAATCGAGAACGCAATGAAACCAGCAAGAACAGGGATCATCAAGGCGAAGGCTGCTCCACCACCAATGTCCATTAACGTTGCTGCAATCGTACCGGGTTCTTTAAACGCTTCAATACCAAACACAAACGAAAGCGCAATCAACAAACCACCTGCAATTACAACAGGAAGCATATGTGATACCCCTGTCATTAGGTGTTTGTACATGCCTTTACTCTCTTCTGCTTGAGAAGATTGAGCCTTACCAGACGCTTGGAAAACCGTTGCCTCTGCAAATGCTTTATTCATTTCTTGTTCTGTTTTCTTCAGAGCAAGTCCCGTACTTGTTCTGTACAAACGCTTGCCATTGAAACGCTCAAGAGGCACTTCAATATCCGCAGCGATGATAACAAGATCCGCATCCGCGATGTCTTGATCAGTCAGCTGATTTTTAGCACCCACTGAACCGCGGGTTTCTACCTTAATAAGATAACCTTGGCGTTTACCTTCTTCTTCTAGTGCTTCTGCGGCCATGAAAGTATGGGCAACACCCGTTGGACAGGCCGTAATAGCAACAATCTTTTTAACTGCATTTGAATCAGCAACAACCTCGTTGATTGTCGTTACTTCTGAAGCCGTTAGCTCGGTTGCTGTATTTACTGCGTTTTCTAACCACGCTTGTGGGTTAGTCGTGCAATCAGAAATTGAACCTTGATGTACTTTTTTGCCTACAAAGCGTGTCGTATCAATATCGGTACTCGTTGCTATAATAATTGCATCGACGGTATCAATAATCTCTTGAGTTAATACATCAACAGGTAACACACTTGATTGACATTCAATCGAGGCTTTCCAGTTTAGTTTCGCTGCTGCTTGTTCTAATAAACCAGCGGCGATAATGCTGTTTGCTACACCACTTGGGCATGCTGTTACGATAGCTATATTTTTCATATTCTGTCCTTAATCTATGACTAAACGCGGTTACACGTTTGAAGAAATAGGGTTGTGTAGGGTTACTTGTTGTTGTAATTCTTTTACGTCTTCGACATTAGGTACACCAACGCCAACCTGCGATACAGCTAAAGCTGACAGAGCGGTAGCAAACGATAATATTTGAGCACGTTCCCACTGATTAACATGTCCCCAACACAAACCGGCAACTAACGTATCACCCGCACCAACGGTACTAACAACGTTCATTTTCGGTGGTTGAGAGTAGATCCATGACGCATCAGCTTCTTCATTTTTCCCCAGCCACATCACGCCTTTTGAGCCCAGTGACACGACAACATTCTCAATACCTTTATCAGCAAGATCTTGAGCCGCTTGTTGACACGCTTCGGGTGTATTTAATTCACGTCCAACAAATTCAGACAATTCTTCATCGTTCGGTTTAATCAACCACGGATGAGCATCTAAACCCGCCGCTAATGCAGCACGACTGCTATCAAACATCACTTTCTTGCCCAGTTGATGCAATTTTTCAATCCATGTTGCACACAACTCAGGAGAAACACCTTGTGGTAAACTCCCTGCAAGCACAAAAAACTCATGCGTTTTTGCTAGCTCAAATAAACGTGATTCAAATTCAGCAATCGCTTGTTCTGATACGTCGACACCAGGGAAGTTGATGTCACTCACTCGGCCATCTTGCTCGACAAGTTTCACGTTAATGCGCGTTGCACCATCAACACGAACAAATTGATCGTTTGCGTTCATTTCTTCAAATAATTGACAGAACAGCTCTTCATTATCACGCCCAAGAAAACCGGTAACAGTAACTTCAGCACCTAAATCAGACAGCACTTTTGCCACGTTAACGCCTTTCCCTGCTGCATGAAGTGAGCCTTTACTCACTAAACTTACAGAACCGATAGATAACGCATCTACGCTACCCGTTAAATCCAAAGCAGGGTTTAGTGTGATAGTAACCACTTTGTTTGTTTGAATAGACGTCATTAATTAACCCTCGCCCAAACCAGATTCGATGGCAGCACCAATACCCACTAGTGCTTCTTTTGCATCAACGCCATCCGCCGTAAATTGCAGTTCATGGCCGTGCTTCACACCTAACGCAATCACTTTCATTAAGCTTTTTGCATTTGCTGATTTACCATCCCCATTAAGATTTAATACTGTAATTTTTGATTCGTATTTCTTCGCTTCAGATACAAGCATCGCTCCTGGACGAGCATGCAAGCCGTGTGCATTCTTTATTGTAAATACTGCCGTGTTATCCGCGCTTACTTCTGCAACAATTTCTTCAGAAGAGGTTGCGAACATAGCTAATAACTGCTCAGAATTAGCAGATAATAATTGATCTTGTTTCTGTTCAAACACCATTTTACTAATAATCGATAAAAACGATTTGTGTGAGGCATTACAAGACGCAATAGCAATTAACCCTTTCACCGCTAATCCATTAAACTCACACCCATTAGCAGTCGTCACAATCGACATACCAGAGCGTTTAACGCCTTTGTCAGTACTCACTAACCACAAACCATTACCTAAGTGAGTCGGCTCTTTTGTTACTAACTCTGCAACAAATTGATTTTCAGCATTACCGCTATTTCTTAATAAACCACCGGCAACCGCACTCATTTGAATCATGTCGCTTGCCGGAAAAAGCAATTGAATTAATGACGCATCAAAATCTGCTTCAAACTGAACTTCACCATTAAGCAAAGCAATAATATCGGCTTCGCTTTTCGCTTGTTTCAGTTTTTCTTCAACACCATCTGCCGAAAGCACTTTTGTCAGTTGCTTTAAGATTCCTAAATGTTCATCTGATTTAGCAGCAATACCAATCGCGACATAAACCACATTGCCATCGCCCCAATTAACGCCTTGAGGAAAGTGGTGAACAGCAACGCCTGTTTTGTTTACTAGTTCACGGGTATCTGTTGTGCCGTGTGGGATGGCAATACCATTACCCAAAAACGTTGAATTTTGTTGTTCACGGTTTAGCATGCCTTCTACATACTTTTCAGCAACTAATCCTTTCTCTGTTAATTGCTTTGCGATTGCCTTGATGGCTGTTGTTTTATCCGCTGCCGCTTGTTGCAACGTAATGTCATTCTTTGTCAGTGTCAGCATGGGTCTTCGCCTCTCGCTTGATGTATCAAATCAATATGGGTTGCTTTATATTTTGCTGAATCGTTTCAGCAAAACATTAAAAAAAAGTTCAGCAAATATTTCCTATTCAAAAATAAGTCATAAGAATAAAAATAGCGCAAATGTCACGCTTTTCAAATTTGCTGAATCCTTTCAGCTTTTATACTGAAACGATTCAGCATATAATTCAACCCATAAAATGATTGGATCTAAATTTATATGATCCGACCCACAGAATTAAGGATCTTCACCATGACATTAGATCAAATAGCCAAACTTGCTGGAGTTTCTAAAACCACTGCAAGCTATGTCATTAATGGTAAAGCGCAAAAATACCGCATCAGTGAGAAGACGCAGCTCAAAGTAATGGCTGTCGTTGATGAACATAATTATCGCCCAGATCATGCCGCTTCAGCTTTACGTGCCGGCAGCAGTCGCTCATTTGGATTAATTATTCCTGATCTTGAAAACACCAGTTACGCAAAATTAGCAAAGCTATTGGAGTTCAATTCTCGTAAAGCTGGCTATCAAATTTTAATTGGCTGTTCAGATGATGACCCTGAAACGGAAATGAACGTCGCACATACGTTAATCAGCCGTCGTATCGATGCTTTATTTGTAGCCAGTTGTTTGGTAGATGGCAGCGACTACTATTTAAAGATACAAGAACGAGGTACTCCGATCATCGCAATTGACCGTTCATTAGATGATGAGCACTTTTGTTGTGTGATCAGTGAAGATTTTGATGCGGCGTATGAATTAACTCAGTCAGTAATTAGCGAGAACGTAAAATCAATTGGTTTAATTGGTGCTTTACCTGACTTAAATATTTCTCGCCAACGTCATTCTGGTTTTGACGCCAAAGTGACAGAAAAAGGACTCTCAAGTATCACCGGTTATGGTGAGCACTTTAATAGTGAGTCAGGCAAAGCGATATTTGAGCAGTGGATAAAAGAAGGTACAATTCCAGATGCAATTATTACCACCTCGTATATTTTGCTTGAGGGTATATTGGATGTACTTATTGAGAAGCCAGAGTTGATGGGAACCGTAAAACTCGCTACCTTTGGTGATAATCGTCTACTGGATTTTTTACCGATTAAAGTTAACTCTCTACCACAACAATTCGAACTGATTGCAGACAGTGCATTAGCGTTAGGCTTAAATGCTTCGGCAAAACGTTATCAAGCAGGAATTGAGTTAATTCCAAGGAAGATTGTTATTCGTTGATAATTATACTGGTTGTTGCGGCAGCCAGTATTTACGACTCCTCCAAGTTTTAGTCCCTTACTGAATTTCATCGATTGTTTATCCAACTCGGGATCACTGTTAATAAATATAATTAAGAAATTTAGCCAAAAAGCCAAAAATAAAGACCCCTAACCAACTCCATATACCGCTCGCATTCCACCACATAAAGACTTTAAATTTCTTTGAGTCTGTTGATGCTCTTTTTCTAATAAATGGATAAGCAATACAATAATCAATGAATCGACTACCAACATCCCAAGATGCTTGGTATTGAGGTCGCATATACCCATTTCTGTCATAATATTTATCAAGATCTTTTGCTAATTGCTTATCAATAAAAATAATATGTTTAAAGCTCCCTAAGGAAATTGTAGGTAATATTATAATCGCGCTCACAGCCCAAGCCATAGCTAAAGCAGCAAAAAAAACAGCAGGAATCATTATCAAAAATTCAAACCACATCACATCCAACATTTATTCCATCACCCATTCATATATGTCATAAGCAAGATCTCCACCAGCCTTACCCGCACTACCACCGATACCGCCACCAACAGAACCTCCGGCGATGGCACCAGTAATAGCAGCAACAGCAAGTACAGGAGCTGAGGCTGTAACGCCAATAAATAAAGCAATACCAGAAACAACTACGACCCCAAGTCCAGCACCTACAGAACCAGCTTTTATTCCTCCAACGGCCCCACCAACAAACCCAGCGACTTCACGAGTCGTTGTCTTACCACAATCACCAGAGCTATCAACCTTACACGCCTGATAAATATTATCAATTGCACTATTCGCACCAATCAATAAACCTACATATCCCAACCCTCTAGAGGCTAAAATACCTATCGCTATATTTCCAATACGTTTCAAACGACGCATAACTTACGCATAAATATAAGCAACGATCACCACAATAAAAAACACCCAATTCAGCCACATAAATAAATCAAACGTAATTTTTTTATTTTTCCTTCTATGTCTAATGAATGGATATACAAGACAAAAATAAGAAAATAAACCACCAGCACCAATGCTTACCATTGATATATAATGCTTCTTTTTAAAAGATTCAGACTCTTTTGCCAAATCATCTACTAATTGGTTTATATGTTTTTTATCTCCTAGGCTATAAATAATCAAATGATACCCAAATGGAAATATCCATATTAACGCAAACAAAGCTATATATGACACTATGTTTTCAATCATTTTAAATACCTTTTAAAACGCCGTCAATTGCGAATGAATTAAATCGACTATCAAGTATGTACTTCTCTACTTCATCATTAGCAATAGATTCAATATCTGAATCTATATTATTTAAAATGCTCTCCAACGGTGATAGTTTATATAAATGCTCAACAGCAGATTTCGAAATTCCTGAAGAAATAGTACCACCAAATAATGCAGCACCACCAACGATAACCATAACAATAGGAGCAGAAGCAATACTAAAAAATGTAATTATACTACCAGCAGCTGCTACACCAATGGTACCGCCGACCCACCCTCCAACAACACCACCAGTTTCAATTACCGTATTTCGAACGCATGATTCAATACCATCACAGTTTTGAGTTACGGTATATACACCACTCATTACACTCAATCCTACAGCTACATTACCAGCAGATTCTGCATGTTTAACCCATTTAGCCGTATTAGCAATACGCTTACCTAACTCACTAACACTACCTTCCTTCAATATTTCATCAGCATTATGGATAAGAGACTTTGTTGAATTAACCCCTAAGGTCTTCTTAATACTTTTATTCACTGGAATATTAAGTGTTTTCTGAGTTAATTTATCTAATTGTTTATCCAATATTTCTTTTAATGTTTGGCGCTGCTGCGTAAAACTAGAGCGGTCAAGCTTTTTAGATAACATCTTCAGGTATAGTTCATCCAACTTAGCTAATGTTGAAGATACATTTTCCAAATTCTTTTTCATTGCAGGGGCTACGGTTCCGATAGCGGTTCCCATATACGCAAAACCATCCTTTGGCATACCTGCATTCCAATATTCAATTAACTTGTTTTCAATAACTTCAAAATAAGTTTGATGAACTTGTAATTGTTCTTCGGTTAGTTGACATAACCCTTCACTTGCAACCTGACATTCTTCTTTTAATACGATTAGCTTATTAATATCCTTTTGTTCAACAGGCTCCATTGTTAGAAAAATAATCATTTCACCCTGACGAACAGGTTCATTTAAGTGAGTATTATACTTTTTAATAAGGGCTTTATGTTTATCCAATGTTTCTTCTGTATATAGGCCAGAAAATAACTCTTCTTGCGTTTGGGTTTTATCTGCCTGCATCCAGCCTAGATAAAAAATCTCAGTCTGACATACTGGCGTCCCTTCACCGCTTACCGCGTAATCATTTCCATTGCTGAATTTTTCTTCTGGTAAAACAATCTTCATAAGGTTACCTCCTTACTTTTTACTTGCTGGTGGATCTCTTTTATCCTTGTCGATAATGGTAACTCTGCCTCACTTAATTTCACACTCATCCACTGAGGTTCCTTTTCTAAACACCCAATATCCATTCTCATTCGAAGATAGTTTTCATAATCTAGTGCCATTAATGGGAAATATTTTTCTGCATCTAATAAGATATTTATTGCCTGATAAGGCTCTGGTATGAATGGCTGATATTGAGTAGATAGTTCATCAACTATTTGCCATTTTCGGACGTCATCCATTAGTGCTAATTGCTTATTAGTAATCACTATTGAATTATCATTATTAAACTCAATAGCTAAAGAGGAATGCCGATACTGATACCTATACCAATGTCCATTTTGATACCATTGAATAGTATCTATACCATTCAACCATTGTGTTTTTTGCTCTTCTGTTAAGGCAATAATGAGGCTTAATATGACTCTTGGATCGTAGAATCTAAGTGTTGCTTTATTCCCTGATCCTTTCACTATATTATAAGAATAAAAAGCCTGCTGCTGAAACGCTTTAAAGTCGAGAGAAGATGAAAATAAACTCCCTGATGGCTGTGCAATAAACCGATTCAAAAAATCATCATGACTTTCATTACCCGTTAATTTGATAATAATTGGGCTGCGCGCTTTTAACTCATGGCCTAACAGATAATCCCATTCAAGAACTGGATTTTGTTGGTAAACATACACTAACAGATCATCAAATAGGCTAGGTTCAATAATAGCGTATCTATGACTGGTCATTGCTTGATATTCAAGGTGTCTGACTATTGAATATTCATCTAGTTTGCATGTACGGAGCATATTCCTTCTCCATCACAATGACACTCTTCAACAATTGCACTTCCTGTAGTGACTTGCTGCTGATAATTGGCAACTTCTAACACTTCACCATCATAAGATGTCGCATTCACAGCATTAGAAACTTCTCCAGCCTGCTCAACCTCTTTTCCCATAGGCAATACTGCTGCTTTTCCTGCATAACCGCTGCCACTTCCTGCGCTACCGCCGGAGTTAAGATTGATAGCCGAGCCAATTAAGTGCACACCCGCAGGGTCTATCTTTACAACACTGCCACCGGCTTTGATGGTAATTTCAGTTCCTGCCTCTATAACAATTTTCTGACCTGCTTTGACATGTAATTCTGAACCAATATCCTCAAGTTTTTTCTTACCCACTTTAAGGTGTTGAGAACCATTTGTTTGATGGTGGTCATTACCTTTAATCGTTATAAACTGGTTACCGTCAATCGTCATATTCTTGTTGTTTTTTATCTCTTTAAACTGATTGTTATGTATTACTTCATGATCATCATTGAATATTTCGATCGTTCTATCGTTCTTAATTTGAACATCAATATCTTTTCCGGCGTGAAGGTAGATTTGTTCATTGTCTTTTTTGTCTTCAAAGCGTAATTCATTAAAGTTATCCCCTCCAATAGAACTTGATGTCTTAAACGTACTGCGAGTTTTATGCTCAGGTAATGTGTAAGGGGGTTTGTTCTCTCCATTATAAAGAGAGCCTGTAATTATCGGCTTATCGGGATCACCATGAATAAAACTGACGATAACCTCGTGCCCTATTCTTGGTAAGATAAATTGACCGTACTGATTGCCTGCCCAACCTTGCGATGATCTTAACCAACAACTGGTCTTTTCATTTGCTTGCCCGTTTCTATCCCAATGAAATTGAACCTTAACTCGACCATGCTCATCACAATAGATCTCTTCGTTCTTAGGTCCAGTAACAATGGCGGTATCTACGTTATGGATTAATGGTTTACTTTGAGGTTGGAGTTTAAAAGGTTGGATCCAAGGTATGCAGTGAAAATTTGCATAGTATTCAAACGCACCATCAGCCAACTCTTCGAGTACTTGCGGCTGCTTACCAACGTGATAAACCTTCGTTAACAACCATAAATCATTCCATTCTGGATTAGGGTGTTCTTGAATCGGTTGAAAATACCCAACGGTTAATTGAGCGCAATCACTCTTTCCTATAAGTTCAATATTCTCAACTCTATGCTGCAGTAAATTCAAAGCCGCTTGTTTGTTTGATGAACCTTGATCCGTAGGATATTGATAGTGCTCTAATGCTAATTCAGACGCATGATTCTCTGCCTTATCAACGTGAGCCTCTTCAATAAAATAATGGGACGGTGTATGGAAATTAAAATCACGAACAGAAGTCTTACCAACACCAATCTTTTTCTTTTTGATCAATGATGTAATGGTATTACCGTCTTTAGTCATTCCGTTATCAGCAACAACACATAAGGGATCAAGCTCAATATGGATCTCTTGGCCATCAGAGATAATCAGCATTGAACCGCCTTCATTATGTTCAAAAAATGAGGTTAATCCTTCTTCTGCCATTAAGCGGTGAATAAATGAAAAATCAGATTCACCATATTGAACACAGTATTCACGGGGTTCATGTGCATTAAAAAGCTCTATCTCATATTGGTGGCTTAAAATACCAGCCTGGTGGTATACCTCTTTAATAATATCTAACACGGTTTTATTTTGAAATATTTGAAAATTGGTTCGATATTTTAAAAGAGAAAAGACAGGGACAAGAGTCAATTTATACGAGCTATAACGACAAGACGTCGTTAATTGTTCTATGGATTCAATCACGCCATGAACATAACGAGGAAGGCGTTCTTTTGCATTATTATTTTGATAATGTAGTACTAATCGCGCGGGAAGTTGAAGCCATGTACCTAAGTTAAGAGCCGGATCTTCGCATACAAATGTCACATCAAACGAGTAAGCATCACCAAGACTCTCTTGCCCTTCAAATTCATACACTTGTAATAATATATCGATAGTAGCCACATCGAGTTCAAATTTGGCTTGATTAGCACCCTGCATAATTGTCCTTTTGTTTCGTCCTGAAACACTGCTGATACATTACTGCTTTTATTTATATCTAAACGCAAAAAATGGGAGAGCCAATATCATAAACAGCTAGGGGCGTTTACGGTATCGACTCTCCCAAAAATGCGAGTTACTACGCTTTCATTGCTGTACGCCAGTCATCATTACCTGAAGTACCAGAGACTTCATGTGTCCAATCAATCGCACGGTACGTCATAAATACGTCTTCTAGATGAGTGAAATGTGCTTGGCTTGGATCTTGACAGTTTGGCATTGATGCGGTGATATCAACGATAATCGCGTCATGCAAAACAGTAGTGAAATAATGCTCTTGAGTACCCGTTGCAGAAGTGCGGTACCATTTGATTTCTACCTTTGGTAATCTTTCACCAGACGTTAATGCGTTATACATTAGTGGTGATGCTTTATCGAATACCTTAGTAATACGTACAGGCTTATGCACACGTTGACCCGTTGGTTGGCCAGATTGTGGATCTCGAGGCAATAGCACTTGATGTTCAAAACCTTGAACTAGCACTTCATCTTCATGCCCTTCTTGGTAAATATTACCTACTGAATCTTCAGTAAATGTACCGGCAGTGATCAGTCCTTGTTTTTCGCCTTCGATACGCATATAAGCTGGGGTTGGCATACTATCTTCCTTTTAAAATAAATAAGTAAATGATTCACAATGCTTATAGCGAAAGGTGTGCCATTTTTATTTATGTTAAAAATCAAACAGATAAGTAATTCACTCTGTTAGTCGCCCCTTTATATTCTTGAAAAGCAATCAAACCATTTTGAAAAACAATCAAACTAAATTTCATGCCATTTAAAATAGAATTTCATACCTATAATTGTATTTAAGAGGCAATTCACACTAATTTAGTTGCTATCATTTTTACCTAAAAATCGAAACGTTAGATTAATACGCGCGCTCATGGCACGCTTTGTTTTGGGGATCGCGTGTTTCCAGTGATCTTGTAAACAACCGTCCATTAGCACTAACGAGTTATTTTTTAAATCGATACTAATATTTTTATATTTATGTTGATTATGCTTAACTAAAAACCGTCGGGTTTCCCCTAAACTGTACGAAGCAATCGCGGGGTTTTTACCTAAAATCGCTTCATCATCCGCATGATAACCAACCCCATCGTTTTCATTTCGATATAAATTAGCCAATACGCAATTGAATTTATATCCAGTCTCTTTCTCAATTTTATTTTTTAACACCATAAGTTGAGATGTAAAAGGGACCGCTTTTGTTAACGCTTGATAGCCTCCATTTGCAACTACACCGTACTCTCCATACCAGCACGTTAATCGCGGTTGTTTATACTCTTTGCCAAACAACGTAATCGTTTCTTCTTTCCAGTCACTGTTGATTTGTAATTCATTAAACAGATTCGTTGCTTCATCTTCACTTAAAAAATTGTCCCAATAGGTAATATTCCCATCATTATTCAACAGAGTTAGGGGCGTATTTTCAAAATCAAATGGCAACAACATAAGTATCTCCAATAAAAAAAGCAAACCGATTCAATTTGCTCTTTTTATTATAATCATCAATAGCTATAAAATAGTAAGAACTTCGTCCAATGGACGTCTTAATTTTTGTGCCCAGTTATCTTCAATCGCATAACCGACGGTTATCAACATCGTTGGTACTGAATTATCTGATAATCCAAACGCCTTTTTACCCCTTCGGGATCAAAACCAATCATTGGACAAAAGGAAGCACTTATCTCGCTTAATTAAAGTGTTCATCGATGACTTTATTCAGTTTTGTCGTACCCATCAAAAAGGCGACTCTCTGTTTAATATTTCACTGTAGATATAAACTAAAATCCGTTATTGCAACAAAACCAAACTATCCAGAACTCAAATTAACTAATGCGTATTCTTAAATTGTAACTTCACCAAACGTTGGTACAAATCGCAACTGTTTAGTAACGATTGATGATCCCCAACATCAACCAATTGTCCTTTATCTAATACTGCTATTTGATCGGCATGTTGAATAGTCGAAAGGCGGTGGGCAATAATTAACGTAGTTCTACCCTGCATTAACGCCTCTAAAGCTTGTTGCACATGCTGTTCACTCTCACTATCTAATGCGCTGGTCGCTTCATCAAGTAATAATATATTAGGATCTTTTAGAATGGCTCTTGCGATAGCAATAAGTTGTCGTTGACCACCAGAAAGTCTTACCCCTCGCTCTCCCAGAAAACTGCTGTACCCTTCAGGTAAATTCATGATGAACTCATGCGCATGTGCCTTTTTAGCCGCCTCAATAATTTGTTCATCGGTAGCATGTGGATTACCATAACGAATATTGTGGAAAACATCATGACTAAACAGTGCAGGCTGTTGTGGTACAAGTGCCATTTGTTTACGAAGTTCTTGTGGGTCAAATTGACGAATGTCGACACCACCGAGTGTTACCCGACCTGATTGTGGATCATAAAAGCGTTGTAATAATTCAAACAGCGTCGTTTTACCTGCACCAGAAGGACCAACAATCGCAAGAACTTTGCCTTCTTGTGCTTTCAATACTAAATCATCAACTGCAGCTTGATCGGGCCTTGAAGGATAATTAAAAATAACATTCTCAAATACAACGTCAGAAGAAAGTGATTGAGGGGACATCATATTTTGACTAGGAGCCACAATATGGCTTTCTACTTGGAGTATTTCAATCAGCCTTTCTGTTGCGCCTGCTGCTCGTTGCAATTCACCTAAAACCTCTGAGATATTCGCTAATGAAGAAGCAACTATGATGGCATAAAAAACAAAAGCACCTAAATCACCAGCCGACATAGAACCGTTAATCACATCGCTACCACCGACCCAAAGCATGCCAGTTATCGCACTAAAAACAATCACAATGACACCTGAGATCAAGATAGCACGCTGTTTTACACGTTGACGTCCAATTTCGAATGCTTTTTCTACTTCATAAGAGAACGATTTTCTTTCTTGCGCTTCGTAACTGTAACTTTGAACCGTTTTAATGTGCTCTACCGCCTCCCCCGCATAACTTCCAACATCGGCCATTGAATCTTGGCTTTTGCGTGATAAAGCTCTCACACGACGTCCATAGACAAGTATTGGTATAAGAATGAATGGTACAGCGACTAATACAATCAATGTTAGTTTTATGTTGGTCGTAAATAACATAATCATTGCACCAACACACATTAATGCACTGCGCATCGCCATCGAAAATGAAGACCCAATGATACTCTGTAGCAAAGTCGTATCAGTAGTGATGCGTGACATAATGTCGCCACTGCCATTGATTTCAAAATAACTGGGATGCAAGGTAATCACATGATTAAATACCGCAAGCCTAATGTCAGCACTGACTCGCTCTCCCACTGAAGACACTAAATAGAATCGAAAAAAAGTGCCAATTGAAATCAGCACTGTTATCGCAAGAATAAATTGGATCGCACTTTTTAACTCTTGTATCGATTGTTGAGAAAATCCTTCGTCAATCAGGATTCGTACACCATGGCCTACAGATAAAGTCAGTGAAGCGGTACATATTAACGCGACCAGTGCTGCAGCGACTTTCCCTTTATAAGGATGAATAAACGTCATTAGCTCGAATAAAATACCTAGATTTTTACCTTTGGAATAAGATTGAGCGGTACCATTTGGCGTAAATTGAGTTTTCATAAACACACCTTGCTTTTACCCACTTCAATTGAAGTGAGTATTGAAATTGAATCTTTAGCTCAATTATTAGTAAGAAAAGGGACAATTTTAGGACTATCATTCAGCGATTAGGATCTCAATGAATGAATAGTTAACCAATTGATTAAAATGTAATACTGAAAGGAAGTAGCTCAATACCCAACACAGTACTAAAAGCGGTAATCACCAATAATGAGGTCTTAAATACCGATTTAGACCATTGAACATAGTTAGACTCATCCATGTTTCTGTACGTCACTTTAAACCAACCATAACAAGAGATCGCAACAACGGCTAAATACTCATACCCAGTATGTCCAAAAGCATATAAGCCAAGTGCAACAACAGAAAAAACCAGCACATAAATCATAATATGTTGACGTGCTTTTTGAATGCCTTTTACCAATGGCAGTACCGGAATATTGGCTTGTTGGTAATCTTTCATTCTAAACATCGCAATGGCATAAGAATGCGGCATTTGCCATAAACAGAATAAACCAAACAGCAACACGGCTTCTAAACTGAGGTAGTTAGTCACCGCTAAGTAACCAACTAACGGTGGGATCGCCCCCGATACACTGCCAACAAGTGTGCCGTATACCGAGGTACGTTTGTACCACATCGTGTAAAAGAATACGTAGAATACATAACCTAACAATACCATGACCGCCGACAAAGGATTGGCCATTTTATACAATAAGCCTGTTCCAATCAGTAGCATTATAATCGCAAATAAAAAAGCGAACTCTATATTGATTGAACCTGTCACTATCGCTCGATTACGAGTGCGCGACATTTTAGCATCGATATCTCGATCAAAAATATTATTCACCACACAACCTGACGCAATAACTAAAGCAACGCCTAACATAGTATAAATAAGCAATGACAGAGTAATTGATTCAGATTTAGCCGCTAGAAAATAACCGGCTAATACCGAAATTAAGTTACCCATTATAATGCCGGGCTTGGTCAGTGATACGTATTCTTTAAACATATCCGCGCCCTACATCATCATATTGTTATTAAGGTTCCACATGATCCAAATAGAACCTGCAATCACAATAAACACAATAACGGCAGTAAACACAAAAGACAGCATATTAAAGCGCCCTTTTTCTGTGCTATCCATGTGAAGGAAATAAAATAAATGTACCACTAACTGTGCTATTGCTGAGAGAATCAAAACAACAATAGTCACCTCACGAGATAAAACCCCAGTGTAGGCAAAGTAAAATGGGATCATAGTTAAGATAAGAGAAGCAATAAAACCAGTAATATAACCTTTTGCCCCTAAATCTAGGTGATCACTGCCCGATACAGATTGATTAGCCATTAGATAACCCCCAACAAATACACAATCGTAAACACACAAATCCATACAATATCTAAGAAATGCCAGAATAAACTTAGGCAATAAAAGCGCCCTTTCATCAAGTCATTCAAACCTTTGGTACTTAGTTGGAAGTAACACACACTTAACCAAATCAAACCGAAAGTAACATGTAAACCGTGAGTCCCCACTAGGGTAAAGAAGGCCGATAAAAACGCACTACGCTGTGGTCCAAACCCTTCTCCAATCAAGTGATTAAACTCATACACTTCCATTGAAATAAAACCTAAACCAAGCAGCGCTGTAATTAATAACCAACGTTTTAAGCCTGCCAGATCTTCGCGTTTCATTGCAATAATACCGAAACCAAACGTAATACTACTAAGCAGTAATAACATGGTTTCAACGAACACAAATGGCAGTTCAAAAATGTCTTTTCCGCTTGGCCCACCGGCAGTGGCGTTAACAAGCACTGCATAAGTGGCAAATAAAGAGCCAAACAAAATGCAGTCGCTCATTAAGTAAATCCAAAAACCATATTGCTTCATTTCATTCGCATCGTGATGATCATGATCATCATGTTTATGCTCAGCCGTTGGATTAGCGTACATAATCTACCTCCATATCTTCATCATCGGCATGTGTATTTTGTTGTTTTGCTTTTCTTAATTTGGCTTTATTGGCTTCTTCAATTGCCTTAATTTCTTCAACTGATACGTAATAATCACGATCTTCATCAAAACTATGAACAATCGCGGTAACAATAATTCCGACAAAACCAATAGCCGCTAACCACCAAATATACCAAATCATTGCGAAACCAAAAATCAGAGATAGACCCGAGATGTAAATACCCGTCGCCGTATTTTTTGGCATATGGATTGGAGAATATTCTTCTTCAGTACGTAATGTAAATTCAACACCCGCTTCACCGCGTTGTTTTTGATACCAAAATGCATCAATTTCATCACCTTTCGGGATTTTCGCAAAATTATAAAACGGCGGTGGAGACGACGTTGACCATTCTAGAGTTCGAGCATCCCAAGGGTCACCGGTTAAATCTAGATTTTGTTCACGGTCTCGAATACTAACAATGTATTGAGTTACCTGACACGCAACACCACAGAAGATAACAAAAGTACCAAATGCAGCCACAGCAAGCAGTGGGAAATATTCAGGGTCGATGTGTTGGCTCAAACGACGAGTCATTCCCATAAAGCCCAGCGCATAAAGAGGTAAAAACGCCAATAAGAAACCGATGATCCAGCACCAAAATGCACGTTTACCCCATGTTTCATTTAACTTAAAGCCTGTCGCTTTCGGGAACCAATAACTAACACCAGCGAAACAACCAAAGACGACACCACCGATAATCACATTATGGAAGTGAGCAATCAGAAACACACTGTTATGTAATACATAGTCAGCACCAGGAACGGCCATTAATACCCCGGTCATTCCACCAACAGTAAAGGTAATGAAGAAACCAATCGTCCATAGCATTGGTGAAGTAAACTCCACACGCCCACGGTACATGGTAAATAACCAGTTAAAAATCTTAACCCCTGTCGGTATCGAGATTATCATAGTGGCAATACCAAAGAAGGCGTTCACATTCGCACCAGAGCCCATGGTAAAGAAGTGATGTAACCACACAACAAATGCAAGAATGGTAATAACCACCGTCGCCCACACCAGTGAAGTGTAACCAAACAACTTCTTACGGGAGAACGTAGCCACAACCTCAGAATACACACCAAATATTGGCAAAATAAGAATATAAACTTCTGGGTGTCCCCATGCCCAAATTAAATTAATGTACATCATCATGTTACCGCCCATGTCATTGGTAAAGAAATGGGTACCGATGTAACGATCCAAGGTAAGTAACGCAATGGTCACTGTTAATATTGGAAAAGAGATAATAATCAATACGTTGGCACACAATGATGCCCAAGTAAATACTGGCATTTTCATCATAGGCATAGAAGGCGCACGCATACGCATAATCGTGGTAAAAAAGTTCACTCCAGAAAGCGTTGTACCTATACCAGATATCTGAAGAGCCCAAATCCAGTAATCAACTCCGGTTCCTGGGCTTGCTTTAATACCCGAAAGAGGTGGATACGCCAGCCAACCAGTACGTGCAAATTCACCCACACCTAAAGATAGATTGGTTAAGATCACACCTACCACAAATAACCAAAAACTTAAGTTATTTAAATATGGAAATGCAACATCACGTGCACCTATCTGCAGCGGTACCACTATATTCATTAAACCAATGATCATAGGCATCGCTACGAAAAAAATCATAATCACGCCATGGGCACTAAAGATCTGATCATAATGTTCAGGGGGCAAATACCCCGCTTCACCAGCAGAAGATAATAATTGCTGGCTCCGCATCATAATGGCATCCGAGAAACCACGAATGAGCATAATTAAGGCCACTGCAATATACATGAAACCAATTTTCTTATGGTCAACCGAGGTGAACCACTCCGACCATAAATATTGCCATTTACCATAATAAGTAATGGCTGAAACAACGCTAAGTCCCACAATAGCGATTACCGCTAAAGTCACCACGATAATTGGTTCATGGTATGGTACGCTGCCGAGAGAAAGTCTTCCTAACATACTAATTTCCTATTCTTTGCTATTTGCCATGTCCATATGATGTTCTTTACCCATGCTTTTCTCGCTTGAATTTAAAGAACCCCTATATTGTTTCACCACATCAGAAAACAAATGGGCTGGAACACTAGAATAATAAGTCACGGGCACGTTTTCACTTGGCTTTGCCAGTTCACGATACGCATCAAAATCGCTCATCACTAACGCACCGTCTTTGTGTTTCAAGCTCTTAGCCCATTCCCCAAATTCCTTACGAGTTTCTGTAACATGCGCAGTAAATTTCATACCGGAGAAACCAGCACCGCTATAACTAGCAGAGATCCCTTTATAATCATTAGCTTCATTAGCAATTAAATGAACTTTCGTCATCATTCCGGGCATCGCATAGATTTGACTGCCCAAACGAGGAATAAAGAATGAATTCATAATATTATCTGATGTGACTTTAAACTGAACCGGAACGTCTTTTGGAAAAGCGACATAATTCAATGTAGCAATGCCTTGTTCTGGATAGATAAATAACCATTTCCAATCCAGTGATATCACTTCTATTGTCATGGGTTTTACATCGCTAACTAATGGCTTAGATTGCTCTAATTCATGCGTAGTGCGCCATGTAATAATGCCTAAAATAACAATGATAATGATCGGTACAGCCCAAACAATCACTTCAACTTTAGTAGAGTGTGCCCATTCTGGTTCGTACTTTGCTTCTGTATTCGATGAGCGGTATTTATAAGAAAAATAAACCGTCATCAAAATCACCGGAATAACGACAATCAACATTAATAACAGTGCAGTGATAATGAGTTCTTTTTCTTGAATACCAACAATCCCTTTAGGATCAAGTAATGCAGAGTTACATCCTGATATAAACAGAATTGAGCCTAGCAATCCTCCTCGTGACAGAATATTTTTATATTTTAAGACTTCCATTCTCAATCTCAATATTAAAAGTTGAAGACATATCTATATGTTACTCGCTTTAATGAAAATCTAATTTTTAGCTATAAATATCAAGTTTAAACGCTATTTTCGACGGTTCATTCCCTCTATCTAAAGTAACCATAACCGTTTATAAATTTGCATTAAAAAAGTTCAACATAAATAATCGTTATTACGAACACGCACACAAAAGTGTAACAGTTCGAAATTAAATGTAACATTATGTTACAACTAAAAACAAGTTTGATTAATGGTATACCTGTCTATATTTGTTGGTGATAACGCTTTTAAAAAGCGTTTTTTTATAGTTAAAGAAGATTAATATTCGTCAAAAACTGTAATATATGCATTTAATACAGACTAATATTAAGGTGAAAACTTGATATAATTAAAAATAAACACGGGCGTTAAATTTATATATTAGTGATATTTTTCAATCATCTCCTGACAACTCTCAAGGAAGCACTTAACTCGATTAAGTAAAGTCTTCATCGATGACTTTATTCAGTTTTGTCGTACCCATCAAAAAGGTGACGCTCTGTTTAATATTTCGCTATAGATATAAACTAAAATTGGGGGTTGCTCACACTCTTACGTTAATTCGTACAGTATAAAGAATATACAGATGCGAATTTAAAGGGAGAGTCAGTGAACGCCATTAAAGCCATGTTAACTGCCATGCTTGGAAGCTTTCGTGATCTTCTCCCAATTATTCTGGTCATCGCTTTCTTCCAACTCGTGGTATTACAAGAGCCCCTACCAAACCTTGGTTCTATTCTCTTTGGTTTGCTACTTGTTGTATTGGGTTTAACCTTTTTTATCTTTGGTCTAGAGATGGGCCTATTCCCTATTGGCGAATCGATGGCACAAGCCTTTGCCAGAAAAGGGAGCGTTGGTTGGCTATTGCTTTTCTCTTTTTGTTTGGGGTTTGGAACCACCATTGCAGAACCCGCCCTCACCGCGGTTGCAGCAGAGGCTGCTGAAGTCGCCGCAGAAGGAGGCATGATCCCGCACACAGAAGATGAAATGGACGATTATGCCAATGGATTACGATTAACCGTTGCTCTCTCTGTTGGCTTTGCCATAGTCATTGGGGTGTTACGGATTTTAAAAGGCTGGCCAATTCATATCATGATCATTGGGGGTTACATCACGGTGGTTGCCCTTACTTGGTTTGCCCCTGAAAACATCATCGGCATTGCTTATGATTCTGGCGGTGTCACAACATCCACAATTACTGTCCCCTTAGTTACCGCGCTTGGTGTCGGATTGGCCTCAACCATTAAAGGCCGCAGCCCGATGTTAGATGGTTTTGGGCTCATTGCTTTTGCTTCATTACTCCCTATGATTTTTGTCATGATATACGGGATGGTATTAGCATGAATAATCTCATTCTGTTCATCGATACTTTCCTATCTACCATCCGTGACGTATTACCGATTGTGGTGATTATTTTTGGCTTTCAATTTGCCGTGTTAAAAAAGCCAATTGCCAATTTACCTAAAGTTATTCTGGGATTCTTCTATGTGATTTTAGGCTTATCCCTATTTTTAATGGGATTAGAACTCGCGCTATTTCCACTCGGTGAATCAATGGCAACGCAATTAACTGCCCCTGACTTTATCTATGAAGGTAAAGACCTATTAATCCAAACGTTTGATTGGGTCGATTACTATTGGGTCTATATTTTTGCTGCCACAATTGGTTTTAGTACTACTATTGCTGAGCCATCACTCATTGCTGTTGCTATAAAAGCCAATGCGGTTTCTGGTGGCAGCATTAGCGTTAATGGATTAAGAATTGCTGTTGCTCTGGGTGTCGCTTTTGGTATATCGCTGGGCAGTTATCGTATTGTTGTGGGTGATCCTATTCATTATTACATCATGGTGGGCTACGTCATTGTGGTTATCCAAACCTTTTATGCGCCTAAGATAATCATTCCATTGGCTTACGACTCTGGTGGTGTAACGACCTCTACAGTAACCGTACCTTTAGTTACCGCGCTTGGGCTTGGGCTGGCCTCTACCGTTCCCGGAAGAAACCCGATGATTGATGGCTTTGGGTTAATCGCCTTTGCCAGTTTGTTCCCCATAATTTCAGTAATGGCTTATGCACAGATCAGTGCCTATAGAAACCGATCAAAAAATACCGAATTAATCGATTAATCAGGAGAAAGCCTATGCGCTTTAAATTGTTACTCGCTTTTGTAGAAGAAAGTAAAACAGAGGCGGTTCTTGACGCCGCCCGCAATGCTGGAGCAACCGGTGCAACCGTTATTAATCATGCTCGTGGTGAAGGGTTGAATAAAAAAACCACCTTCTTTGGGCTTACATTAGAAGTACAAAAGGATGTTTTATTGTTTGTCGTTGAAGAGCACTTAGCACGATCTATCTTAGAAACGATAAATCAAGTCGGAGAATTTGATACCGAATCAGGTCAAGGCATTGCGATTCAAATCGATATTGAAGACGCCGTAGGGGTCGCTCATCAAGTAGAAACACTCACCAAGGCTGTTGGGGAAAAACTATGAATAAAATAAAAGTAGAAAACGTCATGTCTAATACTTATGTCATGGTTGATGGGTTAATGACGGTAGCTGAAGGTATTCAACTGGCAAAACAAAAGCAAGTAAAAGCACTCATTGTAAAAAAACGCGATGAAGAAGATGAATATGGAATTGTTCTGATGAATGACATCGCCAAAAAAGTACTTGCTCAGAACCGCCCTACCGATCGCACCAACATTTATGAAATCATGACAAAACCTGCTTTATCAGTCTCTCCGGATATGAACGTAAAATATTGCGCTCGTCTTTTTGAACGGTTCGGAATTAGTCGTGCTCCGGTGATAAAACACGGTGAAATAGTTGGCATGGTCAGTTATAACAACATTGTATTAAATGGTATGGCAGAGGTGAATCCCTAACCAAAATAGACGTACTTCGGTGACTTAAAGACGATGAAGATCTCTAAGCCACCGAACCCATTACTCTGTTTTTTGAATGATCAGTGGTGCAAAGTCGGCAACCGCATTATTACCGGCACCAGAATGATCGGTGTATTCCGTATCTTTCATTATGGTATAAAATACATCAACAAAATCATCGTCATTAATGAATAAATCATCTGGAAGCAAGGCAATAATTGCACTTGTCATTTGAGGAATGATTAAATAAGCCTGCGCTTCTTTATCAGGTATAGTCGCTAAAAAATCACTTGCCGCTTTTAAGATAGTTTGCGCTAATTCTTTGTAATCCGTTTTATCATCTTGTTCCATCAAGATAATATCCGCGGCACCCCAACGATAACGCTGTCAAAAAATCATGATTTGATTTGCAGGGTAAGATTGCTCGGCGTAATCAAGATACGGCATTTCAATCAGATCAATCGTTGGTTCATCACGATCAGGACTGACACCAGAAACAATCGCATACACTTCGGCTTTACCAGAGATCCATGGTTCATGATCATCCTTTAGCTGAATTTTTTTCAATATAGTCGTATTGATTTCCGTTGGCTCTGCTGGTGCACTTTGCATCATAGAGTAACGAGCGATTTTTTGTGCTTTCGGCTGTTCTTGTAATGCTTTTAACTCATCACGCATTAACGCCAAACCAGCTTTCAGTTCTTCGCGGTTATTGGTATCAACCACTAAAACAGGACGCTCTGGAATATCATAAATATCTAGGTAATGGACGTTGCCATCAACATCAAATGCTTCAATGTATTGCCATTCACTTTCTGCCCCTTCAGGTTCAAAAGCGAATAATGGACTTTGCCCCGCCTGCCAACGAGCAAGCATGCTTGGGTCAGCAAGACGCAATTCCAACAATTCGTCAGTATATTGCTGTAACCCGCGAGATTCGATCTCAGTATCATTAGCCGCACTCATTGCTGCCATAAAAGTTCGAGCTTGAGGCTTGGGTTGAATAGGTAAATCAGATAAAGAGGCACTTAATTGGTACTGATTAATCGTACCTTTTAAGCTCTTCTCTAATTGAGGAAAAGCACGACTCAGCTCCTGAGCTAAGTCACGTTTAGACACTTCATCTTGCGCATTCGCTGAAACAGGAGTCATCAAACAAAGTACGAGTAGCGCTGTTAATTTGTTCATACAGCATTCCTTTTTATAATTATTGTATGTATTTACATCCGTTTACATTTGTCCTTAAGCACACTGTAACAAAACCACGTAAAAATTAAAGTCAATACTCTAAAATAGATACTTAATACAAGATCTCACTATTGAAACAGTTAAATTTACCTTTTGGTAATTTAGTCAAAAGTGAACCAAACTATTCGATAGAAGCGAAAGAAATACGAAAACGCAGCAGTATTGTAATAGAAGGGTGTAAGCAGGTTGGCGACAACCATTTCGTTAAACATTGGGATGAGGCAGCATAATGACATTAGATACTTGGTTAATCTCGATTTCTAATTGGTATGAAGCAAAGCAATATGACCAAATAGAAACGCTTGAAACACTCTTATACTCCGCGCCTAATTCGGTGTGGGGGCCAACATTGACTGACGAGCAAAGTAAGGCAATAGCCTGTTGGTTAGATGGGTGTTTAAGAGTATTTGAGCACACCAAGTATAATAATACGAAGAAAGCATACCAAATGTTGCAATACGCCAGCGCTAAGTTAGAGGTGGCCGCCTTTAACTCTGCAACGGATATTGATATTAAAGATTGGTGCTTAAAACGATTACAACACCTCACGGTACTCAGCTTGGAGTTTTGTAATCAACAACAAGACCAATCCACATGGCATGAGAAAGCCCACTCATTAATTGAAATGCACGTTAAATTAATGGTGAGCCTTTCTTGGAATGAAAGTAGCGCACCAAATTTAATATCCCCCCATTAATACCTTATACAAAGACAATAAAAAAGCAGCAGATTAACCCCTGCTGCTTTTCTTTTTTATTTAACTCACCTTAAAGAAAGACAACTCTTCGCTTTGTTTTACAGCCAATAGCGCTAATTCTTTCGCAGCTTGTTGTGTCTGATTCACTGCCGCTACATTCTCATTTACTAAGTCGAATGTTCTCGTGGTATTTTTAGCGATATCTTCCGTCACATTGTATTGCTCTTGTGAAGCCGTAGCCACTAAGGTATTTATATCTGAGATGGCTTGAACAGATTGAGCAATATCATCAAAAGAAGCTTTCACATTATGAGATAATGCCACTGACTCTTGAATAGAATTAACATTTGCTACCATATTGTCATTTGCTTTTTCTGATTGCGCTTGCAGTGTAGAAATAATGCCTTGAATATTTTTAGTCGACTCTTGAGTTTTAGCCGCTAAGTTCCGCACTTCATCGGCTACCACCGCAAAACCACGACCTTGTTCCCCAGCACGAGCTGCTTCAATCGCTGCATTCAAAGCCAGTAAATTAGTTTGCTCAGAAATAGAACTAATCACATTTGTTACTTCTCCAATATCAATCGCGCTATTTTTTAGCTCTTCGATCATATAAGCCGTTTCTTGAACCGATTCATTAATGTTTTGAGTTAATAAAATAGATTGCTCTAGCGCTTTATTTCCTTCAGTTACATTATCAATTGCTTTTCTTGTTTCATCTTCAGCTTGAACCGCATTCGATGATACCTCTTTTGAAGTACTTGATAATTCACTAATCGCCGTCGATATTTCTTCTACTTGAGCTAATTCACTTTGAGTATTTTTAGCGGTATTTTGCATAACAGCAGTCAACTCTTCAGAAGAAGAACTCGTATTATCCGCTGAAATAGTGAGTTCATTAATAAGATTTGATAGCCTTCCAATCGATTTATTGAATTCTTGTTTAATTTTAAAAAATTCATTTCTAGATGGAACAATAGGCAACGGTTTTAAAACACCATCCGCCAATAAAGCAATAGCCGACGACATTTCATTAACGTTCTTATTGATAATATTATTTATAATAAAGAATAAAACGGCAGAACAAAAACAACCTATAAACGTTAAGATTAATGTAATTGAAATTAATCCACTTAATGATTCATCCAACAACTCCGTTCTTTGAGCAAGGAATTTTTTTTCTTCAGCAGAAATCTTGTCAAATACGATTCTAATTTCATTAACATATTTTTCTCCATCTGCTTTATCTATAAACTCTAGAGCTTCACTTAAACTTTTAGTATTCCGAATTTCTATCCCTTGATCTATAACGTTTTCTTTCCAATTTGAATAAGTTTTTATAAGTGCATTTAATCTATTCGTTTGATCTGTCGTAGGATTATTAGAAAAAAAGGTAGACAACGTCTCAAGATCTGAATTAATCGAACTTACTCCTATCTCATAAGGCATTAGTGATGATTTTTCATTAGTTAACATATACCCCCTGAAACCGGTTTCTATGTTAATCACTTGCTCTAAAGAATGCTGAACCAGTCCCATAATCGTGTATGTTTTTTCTACTGCGTCGCTGTTCTTTTTAATCTCTTCATTTGAATTATCTACAGAAACATAAATAGACATAAATGAAATGAATGTCACAAAGAAAGCAATAATCATGAGTAGTTTAGTTGGTAAATTTGCTAGCTTATTCATTTTAACCTTATAATATATATTTTATAATTTGATGCGTCATCACGTTCTCTTTACAAATAACTAAGACTGCACATCACTTTTTTATTTAATGAAAACATAAAGAAAATCGAACTTAATCGGTTAATAATCGAATGAAAAAACAGAATAAAATCATTAAAAAAATAGCCATATAATATTGCTTTGATTTTTTTATTAAACCATTACTTTTCGCTTTCCTCTGGGGTATTTTCCTTAACAAAAGATCATGACCATGACTTCTTTTAAGGTTGTGTTTCATCCACCCCATATCTTCATCACAAACTTCAAACGTGCAATAAACATCACAGCCACTGACTAAATTATTAGTACATAAATCTAAAAATGATGTTTCAGAATTAGCGACTAATATGTGTTTATTACTCATTATCTATATTCCTTAATTAACTAACTAAAAATCCATAGAAAAATTAAAATTATAAAGACTAACCTCTATTTCTTTTTTGCAATCGCGATCAAACTCCAGAACCAATACCCTTCTGTTATACAGGCAATACTTTACATTCACACAAATAATGACAGTTTCGATTTCTTCACCACTAAAACATATCGGTTTTAATTCTATATGGCGATGTAATTTAATATTTACAAAGTGATCTTTTTTAGAAAAATAAAATGATTCAACCATAAATTCGGAAAGAGAACATTGGTGTTTTTTCTCTCCAGAAATAAACATCATATCTTCAGATTCAAGTCTAATAACCCCAGAATAATTAATGATCATTTTATTCAAATCTTCAATGTAAAACATAAAATCATACCTTAAATAAATAATTTTAATTGTGAATGTGGCTGCTCTCGATATATCTATAGATTATTTTTTAAAAAGCACATTAATGAATTAGCTGTATCTAATTTATCAAAAGTACCGTTATGTTTAATACTTCTATTCCGATTGCTCATCTTTAGCGATTTTTCCATTTTCAAATATGAATACAGAGTAAGATTTTTTTTAGATTGAATAATGCTATTCATATTTACGTGATCCATTTCTATGGGATCAAATGAGTTATCAGTTCGATAACCAGATTGATATACAAAATAACTATCGATTATTGACTCTAGAGATAAGTAGCCAAAAACATTGACCGCCTTATGAAATCGGCCGTAAACCCTTTTTCTCAACATGTCCATAATTAGAATTCACCGTAATATCATGAATAAAAACACAATTCCAAGACGTAACAGTACATCTCAAAATAAACTACTTTAATTTAAGGAAATATGAAGCCGTATATTAATAAAATCCTACTTAACAAATGTAAGAGATTGTTAGATAAAGATAAGAAAGTAAGATAGGCAGTGGTTTGCAAAGATAGGAGGAAATAGTTTAGTATAAAAAATAACGTTAATACACCGAAACAACTTAGTCGTAACTAATTGATATTTAATAAATAATCTATGAAACGAACCGTTTCTTACATCTGTTAAATAAAGCCGTGTTTAAAACACATATGCATACATTTTTAATATGAAATACATTTAACTCATTATAAATGGTTAATATTAAGGTCATTATTTGTGGTCTAGTTATCATATGCGAGTTTTTCTCGATAAATAGACAATTAATTTTTTTTGAGCCAACTCAGTCTCATCTTTGGATAAACCTATATAGCGTAAACTCATGCTTTCAGATTGATGTCCAATAACGGTCATCAACAATCCAATATCTTTACCCGTAGCAAAATACAAATGTCGAGCGAAGCTCTTCCTTAATGTATGACACCCTACCTTTACATCAACACCAATCTCTTTCAATATCGCGGTCAATTTAGAAAAAACATACCAACAAGCTTGTCGAGTCAACAGTCCCTCCCCTCCTTTTGCACGATTACTTGAGAGCGTCTGACGATTAAAGATATAGTCATTAGCTAGCTCTTTATATTCTTGTTTTCGTTGTTTAAGAGTTATTAGAATAGATTCACTTAAATAGAAAGTTCGTGTCACAGGTGAAGCAGAGTCTATTGCGTGCTTTACTCTTTCATTCACTGTCGATTCCCAAGATTTAGGGATGAAAGAAACAATCAGCTGAGGCGGGGTAATATAGATAATACTCATTTTTTTGGACAACCCCCTAGCTTGATAATGAAAAAGCAATTCTTCCTTTACTTTTTTTAACACCCTCATCTTTGCTTTTGCTCTACGAGCCAATGTGCCTTTACTTTCAATGATCTCACACTGTCCATTTGATAAATTAATATTGCGATACTGTAATTTAAGAATATCACTAATCCTTAATCCACTTTCTATACCAATATTCCAAACAAGGGTAAAAGCAAGATCATGATTTTTTTTAAGATATCTTTCTGCATGTTTAAGATGTTTACGTGTTTTAATCGGTTCTACATAAGACATAGTTTTTCCTTTTTATAAACAATGACAGCGATTCAAAATAATAAAATAAAACAATTCCTCGATCCTCACAAAAAACGACACAACCCTATTTGTTAAAAACCATAAGAACATGGATAGTTTAGTGCTTTTCTGACTCTCATGTTAATCAAAAAATACGACTTACTTAAATTATGTATACGATGATAATCTAATCCGCCTATCTTTAGGAAAAACATCGTCATAATCCCTTGGTATTTAAACTACACTAAATAAAACCATAAAAAAAAGCAGTAGGTGCTAGATCGTAACAATAAGCCCCTACTGCTTTTCTGTTTAAACTAAACTCGCCCAATCTAGGTAAGGCTATAACGTTAATAGCCATCTCTGTAATGGCGCTTTATTATTTATTCCTGCTCTTCCCCAACGATCAACCGCATCGACAACCAATACGCGATCCATTGGCAGTAATGCTTGCATCTGTTTGTTTGGTTTTTGAGTTGTAATAATCCAAACTGAATCGTCTTCTTCAATTAAGTCTTTCAACTGTGCTTTATCGTCTTCAGCCCACTCAAGAGCAGGTTTTGTTAAACGGTCAACCACAAACAATTGATTGCCAGAGGCAAAGTCTTCTAACTGCTCAGACAACAAAATAACCGAGTCGATATCATTCTCTAAAATCACTTTTTGCTGCTGGTTGATTAATTGACGTACCGACAACATAAACTGCTCTTGGTTTTTTTGGATCTGCTCTGATTTATCAGGCCAAATACGTTGAAAATCATCACTCACAATCGCGACCATTCTGATTAAATTTGTTGGGTTTAACCATGCGTATTTTGAGGTCGTTCCATCAGATAAACGTAACGCTGCCACACCTTGTGCACGAGGAGTTATCGCTTGAGAGGCATCGACTTCAATAATCTGAATATTACTGTATCTTGCGTTCACATACAGAGGATCATCAGCCCATACAGCCCCAATCGTCACCACCGCTTGGGCTGTTTTTGCTGAATCTTGAACGGTTTTCGCCCCTTTATTGGCAAACCAATTGGGTAAACGCTCAATCCCATAACGATTTGGTGGTAAATATTTTGTCGTTAATGACGTCTCTTTTAATAGCTCGCTTGATAGCATATACGTCACAGGCGTTGCCGTTAATACATCTGCTGCCATTACTGCTTTCATGCTAAATAGAGATGCTGTACATACACTAACAACCGCTATCCATTTCATTAAATTCTGTTTCATTTCTTATCCTATCTATACCCATATTCTTCGATTATTGTTGAGGTCTACTCTGTTAATTCTTACGAATAATTCGGTAGGTGGTCGCAAGTAAAAAGAAGAAGGCTGAAACAATAATAATTGCTGCCCCAGAAGGCACTGGCAACTCTAATTCCATTGGTAATACGGTGCCAATCAAGCACGATATTGTCGCTAATAACGCAGACATCAATACAAAACTGCCCATGTTCTTAGTTAATAATCGAGCCGTCGCACCAGGTATGAGCAATAGTGCGCCAACTAAAACCGCACCGACAATTTTTACCGATGCAATCGTCACAAGGGTAATCATCATCACAAACAAGTAGTCATAAAAATTGGTTTTGTAACCACGAACTCTGGCAATATCAGGGCTAATACAAGTTAATAAAATACGATTAAACGTCGGAATTAATACCACCACAATCAATAAGCAACTGCCTGCTAGAATCGCAATGTCTTGGTCCGTCACCGTTAAGATAGAACCAAACAATACGTTCTCTAGCATGTGAATATTAATTTTACGTGCTACGTACATCAGTAATGCTGCGCCCACAGCCAATGCTAAGGCGAGGAACACCCCAACTAACGTATCGTAAGGCACATTGGTGCGGTTTCTTACAAAATGCAGCAACAAAGCAAATATCATACAGAAACTAAATAAGCCGATGATTGGGTTCTCTGCGGGCTCTCCCAATAACACGCCTAACGCGATACCCGTTAAGGCGGCGTGACCAACGGCTTCAGAGAAAAAGGCCAAACGCTTTGCAATCACTAACGTCCCCAATCCACCTAACAATGGCCCTAAAAGGATAGCAGCAACAATAGCATTAACCATAAAGGCATACGAAAAACTGTCACTTAAAAAGCCTTGTTCGACGCCATATAACGCCCACTGACGAAACAGTTCCATTATGCAGCCTCTCCATTGTTAGTTTTTGATGCATCATACTGAGCACTTGCCCCCGTATAATGATTGAATAATCGCTCAATTTTCTCAGGTTTTAATACTTCTGAATAACAACCAGAATCAACCAAATTACGATTAATAACATGCACGTGCGCTTTAAGACGGCGAACAGCGGTAACATCATGATGAACGGCTAATACGGTTTTACCTTGCGCGATAAATTCATGCATTAAGGATTCAAGATAGCGAACCCCGTGTTCATCCATTCCTGTGGTTGGTTCATCAAGAACGAGTAGATCAGGATTATCCAGTAACGCTTGTGCGAATAACACGCGTTGTTGCTCGCCACCAGAAAGTTGACCCATGCGGCGATCGGCACGGTTAGACATTCCAACGCGCTCTAACTGTGCCATTGCAAATGCTTCTTGGCTGCTTTTCTTGCGCCATAACGCACTTAAAAATAAAGGCACTCGCGTTTGATTCAATAAAATGAAATCTTTCACCGTTAGTGGCAAGCTAGATTCAAAAACGGCTTTTTGTGGCACATAACCAATCACCCCTTTCTGCTCTGGCCACTCAATATTAATTTCACCCTGAAACGCGGTTAATCCTAAAATTGAACGCAATAACGAGGTTTTACCACCGCCATTAGGCCCCATCACCACATGGCATTGACCGGCTTCAAAGCGTTGGTTCACGCCCTCTAAAATCGTATTTTCACCATAAGTGAGCCCAACATTGGTTAACGAAATTGCTGGTCCTGACATTATTTAGCGTCCTTATCTGCAGCGAATTTCATGGCTTCGATTAAGGTGTCTAAATTTGATTTCATCTCGATTTCAACTTTATTGTCTTCATAAGGGCCATGCGTCATGTGCGAAAAACGGTATAACTGAACACCAGTCGCCTCTTCGATTGTGTCGACAAAACGGTTTGGCATGTTCAATTCATAAAATAAAACATCAATGTCAGATTCACGGATCTTTTCAATCGTGCCTTGCAGTTGACTCGCACTTGGCTCTACGCCGTGAGCGGGTTCAATGACTGCTGCCACATCCACACCAAACTCTTGAAGAATATAACCATACGCATTATGCGTTGTTGCTACCTTCATTCCTGCGGTGTCTAATTCACCCAGAGAGAGCATGGCATCACGCTTCATTAATCGGAATTTTTTTGCGTATGTACGTGCATTTTTACGGTAGAACGAGGCATTTTCAGGGTCAATTCGAGATAGTTCATTGGCAATGGTGTAAACCTTTTGAATTGTTGTAGATAGACCAACAAATGTGTGTGGGTTCACCGCCCCTTTACCGACCGATTGCCCCATTGCTGGCAACAACGGAACATCTTTATTCGCTTCTAATACCATTAATTCGCTGTTGTTTGCTGCCGAAATTACTTTTAACGCAAAGTCATCATGGCCAATGCCATTAACAACAATCACATCCATTTTATTTAAACGTTTTAAATCGTTTGGTTGAGGTAAATAATTGTGCGGATTAAACCCAGCATCAACCAAAGGAAGAATTTCTGCTTTGTCACCCACGACCGCTTTCACATAACTGTAATAAGGCTGTAAGGTAATACCAATCACCAAAGGTTTTGTTGCCGACATCGCCGACGCAGAAAACAAAGAGAGTAAGCTAAGCAGAACAAAAGAACGTACGTATAAAATAGATTTCATCATTATTATTTATCTTTTATTGGTATCAATTTAAATGGGAGTCATGAGCAGGGAAGATAACTTGTACCCACTGCTGTTGAATGAGTTCGCTTTTATTCCAAGAGATTGAATCAGGGGAGATAGACGTAGACATCAATTCAGGATGCAGCCAAAGCTCAATATCATCGCCTTTCGCGTTAAAAATGAATGACGCAGACCCTTCTTTTTTAGAGGTTAAGCCTAAATAAATGCCATTACCTAAATGCTGCCATTGGTGCTTTCCGCGACGCTCCCAGCTTTGGTCTTGTACAAAAGGAGGCAACCACTCATCGGCTAAATAAGCGATATCTGGCCATGTATTTTCTTCTGTTGATTCAGCCTGAATATCGTAAATTTCTTCATAGGCTAAACGTAGCTCAGCAATCATAGCTAAATCGTCTTGCGCTAAATCGGTGATAAGCACTTGGTGTGATTCAAGCTTTACGCCTTCATCGTTCGATTGATGATATGGCAACGCGACCACCGCAATAAGCAAAATGCACCCAATAATGAGTGCGATCCATTTGCCTTCTGCGCTTCCATTATCTGGAGTAACAGATTGAATGATCATTTCTCTGAGATCTCGACAACATCGACTTCAACAGGACTTTCATGTCCAGAATCAAACACCAAATAAAAATCCGTTTCAGGATTTGTAAATTCCGCAATTGAGCGTTTATCTGTAGTGACTTTTGCAATCAAATTATCATCGTAATCGTACATATTCACATCATAATCAACGGCTTTGCTGCCATCACTGTAGCCTGTTTCACACAGTACTAAATCCGATTCAAACCAACAGCTCATTAATGGAAAATGAGCAAAACTCGCAGAAGAAAAAAGAAGAGAAGAAACAAAAAGGGTTTTCAGGTTTACTTTAGTCATGGATAAATCTCGATAAAAAAGCACCACAAACCTTTATGGAAAGTGGTGCTAACTGCATTATTGAAGTAGAGCTTCAAACGTTAAGTGAACATTTACGCTTGCTTGTTCTGCAAGTGGATGGTCTTTCAATTCACCTTTATAATTTGATTTCATTAGGTAACGACCCGCAGCTTCAGGAGTAAAAGTAATTTTCCCCTCTTTATCACTCACTACGTCTATTTGCTCTTGATGATTGCGGTATAATGTTCCTTCACGAGTAATATCAGCCGTTACACCTGCTTGAGGTTTACCATTAAAGAAGAACTGAAAAGTAACGGGTTCACCTTCAAGAATGTCTGACGGGTGTGTTAATGGCTTAAGCTCTAACAAGGTATTATCAAGCTTCATCGCTTCTGTTGTTGGCTTGCCTACTGTCACGTAACTTTCAGCACGAGTAAAACTTACCTGGCTTACCACATCACGCGCTTTCTCAGGAAGCACTAACGCACGATCCGCCTTAGTTGCTTTAATCCATTTCACCGTATCGCGACGGCCTGCTTTATATTGGGTGTAATACGTTGGCTCGTTATTAATTCGAACTTTATGCGTGCCTTCTTCTTCAAAATAGAAGTCAAACATTGAACGACGCTTGCCTTTAACGACAAAGTTTGGACGCTCAGTACGACCATCAGGCATCACTACTTGTGCTTGATCACTGCCCGCTGGTTTATCAAATACAAACGTACCGTGTGAAGCGGTAACATCAAACGTAAGCCAATCACCACCTTCTTTAGAAACCGTAAAATGAGAAGGCAATACCCAACGAGGGTGAGCGTTCGCAGTCGTAGCAACCAGTAAACCAGCTGCCATTACGCCACTTAATATTGCGGTCTTTACTTTATTGTTCATTATTGTCGTTTTCATAATTCGTTTAATTCCCTGATAAATGGACATCTAGATTAATTTTTATATTCGATTGTGATTACGCCAGTCTCTTCAGTTGGAGCAAGTTGGTATGACATATCAGTGTCGGTCAATTTCATTTTTTGGCGTAAATAGTTACGACCACCATGCTCACGAACCACTTCAATGTGTAACGTATAGTCACCTTGTGGTAGCGTCTGGCCTGAGTCGTCTTTTCCATCCCAACTGAATTTGTATTTTCCTGCTGGTCGAGTTGCAGAAGTAACAGCATCAACTAATTCACGATCGTAACGACCGACTTTGCGCCACCAACTTCTTAGATCTTTTAGCCACTCATCTTTACCTACCCACAGCTCAATCGTTTTTACTGATTTACGTTCGCTGTTTTCAATCCACACCGCCACATAAGGACGCGCGTACATGGTTGTCGTAATCGTCGGAAGCTCAAAAGCAACATCGACTTTTGCACTCTCAGAAATAGCCGCTGAATTAACAAAAAGAGACGTTGTTAATACCATTGCAGCAATTGAATGACGTAAATAGGTAGAGAGTGAAGCCATTGTGATGTCCTTATGGATACAAGATTAAAAGGGTTAAGGTACGGCAATAAAATACAATGCAAGCGTGATTGATGAGCCAAATGCCATCCACTTCATTGATGTCATCAGTGTTCTTTTTTTCGGTAAAATTAAGCACACGCCCGTAAGTACAAAAAAGACCATTAATAGCGCGGTAATGTCAATGAATGCCTTCCAGACCTCACCGCTGTTTCGCCCTTTGTGTAAATCATTTAATAACGCAACAACGCCATAATTTGAGCTTTCGATGTCTGCTATGCCTGTCGTTAAATCAATATAAACAGACGCGTTATAACCCGGCCCTTTATAGTTTAATGACAATTCACCCTCAACTAATTCACCGTCTTCAACCTCGGTAAAAACATCGACATTAGAAGGCGTTCCAGAGAGATCGGAATGCTGATTTAAGTAATTAAGCAAAGCGGCAGTGTTTGGTTTATTCCAAAGAACGTGGTGTGTTTCATCTAGAGAAAAAAGCACATCATTAGGAACAGAAATAGTGGTATTTTTGATGTCTGGAGAGCTGCTGACAAACCAATCAGGGCGATTTAGCGTGATCCCTGTGATCGAGAAAAATAAGACAACGAGTAGAAGCGCCATTGATACGTAAACATGTAAGCGACGCGCCCACAATTGTACTTGTTTGTTTTTAAGCAGCATGAATAAGACAGGATCGAGTAAGAATAATAGACGCTAATGTAATTGATAATGATTTGCGTTGACATTCAATTTACATTATTTACGTTTGTGGATTATTGACTGTCTATTTTATGGACGATGGAAAAGCCCCCATCATTCGATAAGGGCATTAAATACAAGTTACACTGAGTTACTGGCTGTCTTTCGTAATTGAGACAAATACTTTATCCACCCTTTCGCTTCATTTGAAGGGGTAAAATCATTGGCTCTTTTCGCATGAAGTAACGCTGAATCTATTTGGTTCAATTTATAATAGGCTCTGACTTTCGCTAACGCGATATCTTCTGTCTTTTTGTAATCTTTTACTTTATCTAAGGTTTTCAAGCCCTGTTGGTGGCGACCTTCTTGAATTTGTAATTGTGCAACTTGCCAGTAATAACGAGTATCCATTGTTGCGGCTTTTGACCACATGACTATCGCTTTATCCCACTCTTTTGCCGCCTGCCAATAACTTGCTTGCATGGTCAGTAGATCAATATCACTTTGTGCTTCATCTAGCTGACTAAGTACGTAAGCCGCCTTTTCTGGAATACCGCGTTGCGCATAAAGTTGAGCCAATAACTTCAGTTCTGATTGACTCAATTCTATCCCTTGTCGTTGAGCAAGTACCAAGGTATTTAACGCCTCTTTAGGTTTATTTAAGCGAAGTTGAATACTTGATAACTGCTGCCACCACGTCGCTTTATTTGGTTCTAATTCCAATAAACTGTTTAATGTTGGGATGGCCGATTCCCACTGTTTTAATTGCAACTGTGCGCCTAACTTAAGCACTAACGATTGGCTTTTTTCGCTTTCTTTCTTATATTTAGCGACACGTTCATGCTTATTTAGCGCAGTAAGTACCTTTTTCCACTCTGATAACTGATAATGCGTTTGAGAAATACGGAACCATAAATCCCCTATATTTTGTTTTTCAGGGATGGTTTTTGTTAATTGATAATAATGAGGTAAAGCATCAGCGAAGCGTTGCTCAGTAAGTAGAAGATCCGCCAACATACGCTGAGTTACCCATGCCTGCTCATCGGCTAACTGCTTACTATTCACCGCTTTTGAAAGATAACTAACCGCTGAATTACTGTTGCCTGATTGCCAATAAAAAACACCCAACATACGTTGAATATAAGCTTTATCGTAATCGTTAGAAGGCGTGAGTACTGCCAATACATTAATCGCCTCTGTCATCTTCTCTTGCTGTTGTAATTGCAATGCTCGCTGTACTTTCGCTGCGTTATATTGACTCAATTGTTGTGCTTGAGAAACGCAACTAAATAGAAATGCTAAGCAAAGTAAGAACACAGAACTCAGCGTTAAAATAAAGCCACGTAAAGATCTCAACGAATCTGAAGTATGAGATAAAGATAATTTCATCATTTTGCTAACGTAAACTCCAATTTCACAGTTTGTCCAACTTGAGCAATGGCTTTCCCATCGACCACTTTTGGTTGATATTTCCATTTTTTCAACGCTTTAACTGCTTCTCTTTCAAACATTCGACGTGGTTTGGCGTCCGTGATTTTTACATCCGTCGGACGGCCTTGTTCATCAATAGTAAATGACATAACAACAAACCCCTCGGCACCTCTTTTCATCGCTTTTGAAGGGTAACGAGGCTCAACACGGTACAACGGCATCGCTTGTTGGTTACCTGTAAAATCGGCGAAACTCGGCGCATTTATCGCTAAGCCTGAAATACTTGAATCAAGACCGATTGGCGGCATATTACTTTGCGGCGTTGCCATCGACGTTTGTGTTTGAGACGCCATTGGTTTTGCTTCTGGTGGCGGTTCTGGCGTCTCTGGTTTTTCAGGCACACGACGTTGACGGCGTTGAACATCTTGTTCTTGCTCTACCATCACCATATCAAAGCGAATCGTCTCACCACTTTCTGGTTTACCGTTATGACCGTTGTCTACCATCCACGCCATAAACGTAAACAGCCCAACCGTCATAGAAAGTGCTATCGGAATCGCCAATAATAATCGCCACATTAGCTTTTCTCCGCAGCCAATGCGATGCCTTTAACACCAGCCCCTTTTGCCGCATCCATCACTTTCACAACCGTGCCATTGTAGGCATGTTCATCAGCTTGAATAACGAGCGACGCATCGGGTTGTTCTAATAATAAATGCTCTAATGTGGCTTGAACTCGCTCTGCATCCACCATGCGTTTATCAATGAAAATATCGTTTGAAGCCGTAATAGCAACAAAGATACCCGCGTCTTTTTGACTCGATACATTGCTTGCTTGAGGGCGATTCACTTCTACCCCTGATTCACGCACAAATGAGCTAGTCACAATAAAAAATATCAGCATGATAAATACGATATCGAGCATTGATGTTAAATCGATCTGTGCTTCTTCTTGATTTGAAGAACGACGGCCAAGTCTCATGACTGACTCCTTAATGCTTTTTCTAAATTATGTTCTTTATGACGACACACTTTGGCTAAACGAGCATGAACAAACATACCTGCTAATGCTGCTACCATTCCTGCCATCGTAGGCAATGTTGCCAATGAAATACCAGACGCCATCAATTTAGGCTGGCTGCTGCCTTGATTTGCCATTACATCAAACACAGAGATCATGCCTGTTACTGTGCCTAGCAAACCGAGCATTGGGCAAATTGCCACAAGAACTTTGATAAAATTCAGATATTGATTTAATTGAAGGTGAGCTTCGCTTACCCAACCATCACGGATCGTTTTCGCATACCACGAATCGTGATCGTCTCGCTGTTGCCATTTCTCTAACCATACTTTTCGTTGTGCAGGAAAAGTGAATAATAAGAAAAACACACGCTCAACCACCAATAACCAACACACGACAACAACTGCGCCCAACCACCATAAAATGGGACCGCCTTGTGCCATAAAATGAGAGAGAAAAGCCGTCATTACGCTGCCATTCCTACTGGTTTATTTATTGTTTCTTTTTCTGCTTGTTCAGCCACCAAACTCAAACCTTGTTTTTCAAGAATGGTACGAATACTTTCCGCTTGAGAGCTCAAAATATTGTGAGTTAATAACAGAGGCATCGCTGCAACTAAGCCCAATACGGTTGTTACCAATGCCATAGAAATACCACCCGCCATCACTTTAGGATCGCCATTACCAAATTGCGTGATCACTTGGAACGTTTCGATCATGCCAGTAACAGTACCTAACAGACCTAACATCGGTGCTAACGCGGCAAGAAGTTTAAGCATTGATAGGCCTTTTTCTAAGCCTTGCTGCTCATCAACAATCGTTTCTAATAAGCGAAGTTCTAATGCCTCTACCGAACGAGTTTTCTCTGCATCATAAACAGATAAAACACGGCCTAGAGGGTTATTACCGATTTGTGCAGGATCTTTTAATTGAGTGCGGTTCTGCTGGCGAATCACCAATAACCTTGCGCCATTAAATAGAGAAATAAGTAAACCAATCGACAATAGAACAATAATGATTTGTCCAACCACACCACCGGCTTGAAGACGATCTTTTAAGGTTGGTGAATTTGCAAGTTGCTCTAACATGATGCCACGCGATGGATCAACTGCCATCATCATCACTTGCTGCTGTTGCATATCAGATAATGTAGCGACTGATGGCGCAAGCTCTGGTTGCTGTGAATAATACGTTGCGATGTTCTTTTTATTATCCCAACGTAAAAAGCCTTCGTCGCCAACAAGCGCCATATTGCCTAAACGGTAAGCATTGATTTCAGAGCGGTGCCCTGCCCCATTGATTACCGTCACCGGCATTAACGCCAATTCTGAACTCGCCTGCACTTGTTGAGTCATTGTTTGCCATAACCCGGTTAACTGAGTCATTGATGGCAATGATTTAGCCTCTACAATGTCATTAATCACTTGTGTATTATTAGCATCAATTGAACCTGTCACTGAGTTTTTCAATTCAGTATTAAGGTCTTTTGCCGTTTGTCTTACCACGCCAAACAACTCACCTAAACTGCCTGTTTCTAAATGCAATTGTTGCTCTAGCGTGGCAAGTGATTGCTCATTATTACTGAATACAGAACTCAGTTCATCGCTCTCTTTTTGCAATTTTTTACGCTCAGCAATCAAGGCGTTCTTTTGTGCTTTAAATTCTTTCTCTGTCAGCATAAAGCCAGCTTCACGTTCGGCATTGTGTTGTTTTTGAACATGGCTTGCTTGCTTTGTTTCTTGAACTAATTCGCTACTTGCCGCTAACGTGTTTAGGGAAAAACCGAATAAAGACATCGCTAAAATAAGTGGTTTGATTGACATGTTATTTCACCTCTTTCAGTGATAAAGACACGGGTAAAGCCAATAAACTCGGTGCGACTTGTTTGTAAGCCACTGAGTAAGCTTTCGCTAAATCGTCATTGAATGAAGAATCTAATAATGCCCATTCGTTACGGTAAGTATTCCAACTCCAGTACTGCGAAGAATCTAAACGGCGAGCCAATAAAGACACTCGACCTAAATGCAGCATATCCGCATCTATCACTTCGTCATTTCCAATCATAATTTGAGTTTGGTATGACCCCAGTTTTGAGCCGTAATCCATTTCGATTTGATACGCTTCCAGAATACGGCGGTATTTTTCTGCATCGCTCACATCCGCTCTTGTCATCATGTGATCAAGTTTTTCGATGCGTTGCTGACGTTCTGCAATCTTGATTGGTTTATCTTGTTCAACTAATACCGTAAGGCCAGATAGCATCTTATACATCAAGGGTACTACGCCTTGACGAGTGTCTTTAATGGTTTCAATTTGAGTGTTTAAGTTGGTCATTTCTTTTTGTTGACTATCGACTAAACCAGTCAAATGATCACGATAAACGGCAAGATTTTTGACTTCTTCTTGTAGCTGCTCAATTTCAGCTTTATACGTTAATGTCGCTTCAGCACTCTTATCTATTTTTGTTTGGCTCACAGCAGAGGCTGCATTCGATTTATTTTCGATAGATAGTGCTTGATCAAGCGTAGAGGCTTGAGCGGTTGTGATCATGGTAGCTAGGGCGATACCGATACTGGTTTTTAAAATATTCATATTGTCGATTTCTTAATTATCATGTTTAAAGGATAAAATTCACATTCAAATAAACGCATTAAAGGGAGACCGAAGTCTCCCTTATATTCGCTACGCTAACTTAGTATTTAACTTGTAGTGTCGCCATGTAGTTTCGGCCTTCACCAATAACAACATTTGACGCACCATCTGTTTCATAACCATTTTTACCTGTTGAACCACCACCTGCTAGATAATCTGTATCCAACACGTTTTCAACATTAAAGCGAGCCACAAATGTTAGATCTTGATCATATTTGACGGTATGAGATAAACCTAAATCAAAACGTGTGTACCCGTCTTTCTTAAAAGTATTCGCAGCATCACCGTAACGTTCACCTACATAAATCGCACCTAGGTTTGCGTCCGTATTATTTGTGAATGCATAGCGAGTCCATACTGTTGCTGAGTACTCAGGAACATCCGCAGGACGATTTCCTTGGTATTTTTCATCTTTTGCATATTCAGCATCCAAATAAGTTGCAGAACCACTCATCGATAACTTTTCAGTGATAAAGCCTTGCAGCGCTAATTCGGCACCACGGTGAACACGTTCACCTGATTGCGTTTTCTCTTTCTGACCATTACCTAAATCAACATCAATCGTTGAATTCTCTTGAGTAATATCAAATACGGCACCAGATACGAACAATTGGTTATCCATTAGCTCCCACTTTGTACCTAATTCGTATAGCTTACCGCGTAAAGGATCTAATTTTTGGCCATCATTTACATATTCACTGCCCGAAACTTCACCTTGCATTTCAAAGCTTTCAGAATAGGTTGCGTAAATTGAACCCGTATCTGTTGGGTGATAAATTACCGCAAATTTTGGAGAAGTCGCCTCTTCAGCTAGGCCCTCTTCAACTTGACGATCAAAACGAACACCAACAAGTGCTTGCCACTGATCATTAAATGTAATCATATCTTGGGCATAGAAACCCCAGTTATTATATTCTGAACTTGTATCGCGAGGATCTTTATTTGGGTTACGTACCGGTGCCTCAGCTGGTTCACCAACCGTTGCAGTAGTACTATTAAATGAGTACTCTAAACGATCGTAGCTATAACCTAACCAGTTACTGCCCAATAACATTTGGTGACTTACACCCAACGCATCGAATTCTCCGATAAGATCAATGCTTGCTGTTTGGAATACCCACTTATCAGTACGATCACTACCACCTTGGGTATAGCTACCCGTTGTAGGGTCATAGGTTTCTTCTTTCGGAAAACTCTCTACATCATGACGATTAAAGTCTTGGTAGTTATAACTCGCATTAATACGCCATGTTTCTGTCAGATTTGCAGCGACATCAATACCGATATTTTCAACATCATTTTCAATTTTTGACCACTGGGCATCCCAGATATGATCATCACCAATAACGGTTTTCCCGTCTTTAATGTAAGCACCTGAATCTACGCTACCATCATCAATAGTACGGTCATAATGTAGCGAAACAGTCACATCTTCCGTTACATCGTAATCCAGAAATAATCCGCCAACAAAACGTTCCGTTGAAGGAACCGTTCCATCACTGTATTCACGCCATGAGTTGTAAGTTTGTTTTGAAACAATCGCACGACCACGTAATGTTTGGGCATCATTTAATGAACCACTTACATCAGCAGTTGTTCGTGAATTATTATTAGAACCCAGATCTTGGCTGATATTTACTTGAGTTTCATACGTTGGCTTCTTAGCCACCATATTAACGAGACCACCAGGAGCTGATTGACCATACAATAAACCTGATGGGCCTTTCAAAACTTCCACACGTTCTAATAATTCAATAGGTTGACGATAATGAGACCAATGCTGTTTTCCATCACGTAAGAAACCAGAACTACTACTTAGCCCGAAACCACGTAGAGTAAATTGTTCACGGTTACGCGTTGTTGCACCTGCACCAATACTCGCATCATTCTTCAGCACTTCACCTAGTGTACTCGCACGTTGCTCATCAATGATTTGCTCATCAATAACCGTTACTTGCCCAGGAGTTTCTAGTTGAGTTGCCTCCATACGCATTGATGTTGAGTTTGTGTCTGCTTTATAACCGTAATCACGACCAGTAACGACCATGTGCTCATCAGTAGTTGATGCGTCTGTTTCAGCGTAAGCAAAAGGGGTAGATAAAACTGCGCCAATAACAAGAGCCAACTGACTTTTAGAAAACATATTCCATTATCTCCAAATCTTTCATTAATAAAACGGGTGATTAAATTCTAAGATGGAATATAAATGATAATCGTTTCTATTTGTATTAAATTTACATTCTTTGCATTCGTAAATTTTTGTAAATGAAAAGAAATAGGGTGCAACAAAAAAACGTAACCCAACAACAAATAAAGAAGAAACTAACATTAAAAAAACGCCATAAAATGAAGTCTTATTAATAGAAAGCTCAATTTAGAAAACAAAGTTAAATTTATTGACATAAATAGCACTTAATTCATAGAAAAATAATACAAAAGTGGTAGGATTCGTGATTGACCATACAAAGAATATGGCTATATCAAGGATCATATTATGAAAAAACGTTATATCGCTTTAATCGCTGCCGTTGGTATTGCCATCGGTTGGATAACTTTGGGGGGTACGCAGACCGTACTTCACGCTACATCAACCACTGAATTTTGTGTCTCATGTCATACGATGGAAAAACCGTTACATGAATACCAAGGTTCTGTTCACTTTAGTAACCCAAAAGGCATCCGTGCAGAATGTGCAGATTGCCATATTCCAGAAGAACCTATTGATTACCTAATTACAAAGATTCGTGCGTCTAAAGACATCTATCACGAGTTTGTTACTGGAAAAATAGACACTGACGAAAAGTATGAAGAACATCGTTTAGCGATGGCTGAAACCGTCTGGGCTCAAATGCGTGACAACGATTCTGCTACTTGTCGTTCTTGCCATAGCTTTGATGCAATGGAAACCTACGACCAATCAGCAAGTGCACAAAAAATGCATTTATACGCGAAAGAAAATAACCAAACGTGTATTGATTGCCATAAAGGCGTCGCTCACTTTGCACCACAAGCCACATTAGATACCTCTGCGTTTGACCACCTTTTCGACATGGCTAAAAACACCAAAGCTGATGCAGAAAAAGTTTACCCGATCGAAAGCATCAAAATGGCTGACTTAGCAACAATCAATCCAACGGTTGAACTAATAACGGTTAGTAACGATGAAGGCAAGCGTACGGTGACTGTTTCTGGCTACCAAATGAAGGGCGCCGAATCTGTTATCTATATGGGTGAAGGCCAACGTTCTATCATTGCTAGCCTGACTGATACGGGCATCAAAGCACTGGTATTAGGCAGTGTAAATACCGATGCTTACGGCAACGAATGGCGCAGTGCTGATCTAACAGGCACTATCGATGCACCTGTTCTGGCTTCAAACCAACCATTATGGGATTACGCAGAAGAGCTAGATAATGTCTACTGTGCAACCTGTCACGCCAAAATCCCACCAAATCACTTCACTGTGAATTCTTGGGGACCTGTCGCTAAAAGCATGGGCGCTCGCACCGATATCTCAGAGCTTAACCTTGAGATCTTGACTAAATTCTTCCAAAACCACGCGAAAGACGTGGCAACTCATCAATAAGGGAGTGACTATGACTACTATTACTCGTCGCGGCTTTTTAAAAGGCGCAGGTGCATCAGCGGGTGCATTAGCGATCACGTCTATCGCTCCGTTATCTGTGAACGCCTCTACGCTTGGTCGTACAGATGCATTAATTCTAACCTCAAGTCGTATGGGACCATTACTTTGTGAAGTCAAAGATGGTCAGCTTATCGCGACAAAAAGTGGGTTAGCTCAAACCGTACCAAACAGCTTGCAACAAACAGGACCTTCTCAGGTTCACACTAAAGCACGTGTAAAATACCCAATGGTTCGTAAAGGGTATCTAGAAAACCCAAGTAACCCTCAAGGGGTTCGCGGCAGTGACGAATTTGTTCAAGTATCGTGGGAACAAGCGTATCAACTGATCCATGAGCAACATACACGAATTCGTAACGCGTATGGCCCAGAATCGATCTTCGCAGGTTCTTATGGTTGGCGTTCAAGTGGTGTATTGCATAAAGCTCAGACTTTACTTCAACGCTACATGAGCATGTCCGGTGGTTACGCTGGTCACTTAGGTGATTATTCAACAGGTGCTGCTCAAGTAATTATGCCGCACGTGGTTGGTTCTATTGAAGTATATGAACAACAAACGACTTACCCTGTTATTTTAGAAAGCAGTGATGTGGTTGTTCTATGGGGTTTAAACCCACTTAACACTCTTAAAATTGCGTGGTCTTCAAGTGATGGACAAGGACTTGAGTTCTTCCATCAACTGAAAAAATCTGGAAAAACAGTCATTATTATTGACCCAATGCGCTCAGAAACGGCTGAGTTCTTTGGTGATAAAGCACAATGGATTGCCCCTAACCCGCAATCTGATGTTGCGATGATGATGGGTATTGCTTACCAGTTAATCAAAACAGAACAACACGATACTGAATTCCTTGCTAAGTACACGGTTGGTTTTGATCAATTTGAAGCGTACTTAATGGGTAAAGAAGACAGCATTGAGAAAACCCCACAATGGGCAGAAGCGATCTGTGGTGTTCCGGCAAAACAAATGGAACTACTGGCTAAGATCTTCAAAGAAAACCGCACCATGCTAATGGCTGGTTGGGGTATGCAACGTCAACAACATGGTGAGCAACGTCACTGGATGCTAACAGTTCTTGCTTCTATGTTGGGTCAAGTTGGTTTACCTGGCGGTGGTTTTGGTTATTCCTACCACTATTCAAACGGCGGTAACCCAACGCGTGATGCGGGTGTATTACCTGCGATGTCCCCATCGTTAGGTGGGAGCTCTGCCGGTGGTAACGATTGGGCCGTTCAAGGTTCTGTTACTGCTTTCCCTGTTGCTCGTATTGTTGAATGTTTAGAAAAACCAGGCACAGAATATCAGCACAACGGCCATACACTTACCTACCCTGAATTGAAAATGATCTGGTGGGCGGGCGGTGCAAACTTTACGCATCACCAAGACACGAACCGTTTAATCAAAGCGTGGCAAAAACCTGAAATGATCGTCATTTCTGAACCTTATTGGACTGCCGCGGCGAAGCATTCCGATATCGTTCTACCGATTACGACCTCATTTGAGCGTAATGACCTGACAATGACAGGCGATTACTCTAATCAGCACCTTGTTCCTATGAAGCAAGTGATTGAACCTCAACATGAAGCTCGTAGTGATTTAGATGTGTTCGCCGACCTTGCTGAGTACATTAAACCTGGCGGTAAAAATGTGTATATGGAAAACAAAACGGAGATGGAATGGCTTCGTGATTTCTATAAAACAGCACAAAAAGGCGGTCGTAACGCACGCGTACCTATGATGAATTTCTCTAAATTCTGGGAAGCGAACAAGCTTATTGAAATGAAGTGGAACGCGAAGAACGCAGAGTTCATCCGCTTTAGTGATTTCCGTCAAGACCCAATCATGAACCCATTGGGTACTCCAAGTGGAAAAATTGAAATCTTCTCCAAAACCATTGAAGGTTACAAACTGGATGATTGCCCTCCACACCCAATGTGGATAGAACCAACAGAGTGGATGTTTAATTACACTGATGGTGAGTTGCAGTTAATGACGTCCCACTCAGCTCACCGTTTACACAGCCAATTTAACTACGCGGATCTTCGTGAAGAATATGCTGTGCAAAATCGTGAACCGATTACGATCCACCCAGAAGATGCAAAAGCTCGTGGTATTAAAGATGGTGATTTAGTTCGCGCTTACAACCAACGTGGTCAAGTTCTGGTTGGCGCACATGTTTCTGATGGAATCAAAAAAGGCAGCGTCTGTATCCACGAAGGTGCGTGGCCTGATTTAGATCCTAAGACGGGCATGTGTAAGAATGGTGGACCAAATGTACTGACCATGGATATTCCTACGTCTCGTTTAGCCAATGGGAACTGTGGTAATTCTGGTGTTGTGAAAATTGAAAAATTCACAGGCGTTGCTCCAACATTAACGGCGTTTACTCCCCCTAAAAATGGATAATAGTCTTTAATACATTCTGTTCAATCTAAACCGAGTGCATTTATGTACTCGGTTTTTTATAAGTGGTGTTAATAGCTTAGATGGCAACTAGAGCGGAAATAACAACGAGATCCTTAACCCACCTTCTTTACGATTTTCTGCTACGACCTTTCCTCTCATCACTGACATTGCTTCTTTTACTATAGCCAGTCCTAAACCATAGCCCCCTGATTGCTTATCTCTGGCTGACTCTAAACGAGCAAATGGCGCAAAAATATCTTTCAGTTGATGATCAGGAATACCAAGCCCATCATCTTCAACAATAACCGCAATATAATGCAGTTCATTCTCTTGATAACGGGTGATCAATAACCGAATGGTCGCGTTATCTCCCGCGTATTTAATGGCGTTGCTAATGAGGTTATTTACACATCGAGCTAAAAGGCGACGATCAACCATCACAACGTCTGTCCCAAGGGAGAATCGTGTTTCTAAGGTTTGATTTGATTTTAAATCTGAACGTAATTGCGTAATTTGAGCTTCACAATAACTGTCTAAAATCAGTGATTCTAATTTTGTAGAATACCGCGCGTTCTCTAATTGGCTAAACTCTAAAATCTCACCAACCAAATTATTCATTTCTGCCGATTCATTTTCTAAACGATCAAGCAAATGCATATGCTCGTTATCTGTTCTCTTTCTTAATAAATGCAGAGCTAAGTTATGTCTAGCCAGTGGGGTTCGTAATTCATGAGAGACATCTCTGATCAACCTTTTTTGCTTTTCAGCAAGAGAGTGTATTTCCCCTGTCATATTATCAAAGTCATGTGCCAACTCACTAAACTCGCGCACTGAATGGCCAATTTCATCCGCCACTTTAATCGTAAAATCACCTTCAGAAAGTCGATGGCTCACCTCTCTTAATTTATCTAATGGCTTTTGCAAATAACGAGCAATAACCCACGAGAATAAGCCTAAAATAAGGCCAGAGATGATGATTTTTATAATACTAAAATACAGGGAGAAATAACGAGCAGGGTGATACTTGTAAGGCATTTGCATCACAATCGTCAACCCATCGTTCAATGGTATTCCAATGATCGGTTGATTCACTTTATTATCAAGCTGCGTATTGAGTGGACGTAAATATTTCAACTTGAACTCAAAATGAGGATGCATGTCTCTGTGTGTAATTGGTCGGTTATTTTTATCTAATACAAATAGATAATATTCTTGTGCGTTTGCCCAATCAGCCAGTTCATCCATGTCCCCTTCATCAATGAGAACATTGGCTTGATAGGCTAAATCCAACATTTTGTCTTGAATAGAAGATGGAATTCGTAACATCGATTTCATTAAGGCAATTTCAGCCAAACTTTGCAGTGAAAGTATCACAACAAGAATGATGGCGAATGAGCTGAATAAACGAAACGCGAGCCCATTGCGGTGCTTACGAATAAAAGAAGGACAAGATTGAAACCAACGCAAAGTCATTATTATCCCCTACCCATTAACCATTTTTATAAAGCTATAACCACGGCCACGAACTGTTTTAATGTGTTGTTTAGATAAGCCAGATTTCAATAATTTACGACGAATATTGCTGATGTGCATATCCAAATTGCGATCAAACGGACACAGCTCTTTCTTTAAGATATTCGTTTGTAAATCAGCCTTCGACACGACAACATCGGTATTTTTAATCAAATATTGCAGTAACTCTGATTCTGTTTCAGTTAATGGCAAACGCGAGAACTGCTCAGAGAGATCTTTAATTGCCCCCACATAACTTTGACGCTGACGCTCTAACCCAACTCGGCGCAAGATAGCCGTAATACGCGCTAATAATTCAGGCACATTAAATGGTTTAGCAATAAAATGATCCGCACCGGCTTGTAAGCCATCCAACATAGAGGCTTCATCACCTAAGGCCGTTAGCATAAGAATCGGCGTTGCAAAGCGTTGACAGATACGTCGTGCCACTTGAAAGCCATCAAGCTTAGGCAGCATCACATCAAGCAACACAAGATCAACAGAATGGTTTTGAATATACTCTAATGCACTTTCACCACAATGTACGCAATCAACATCGTAGCCTTCCTCTTGCAATACTTCTTGTAATAAATTGCACAACGCAATGTCATCATCAACCACTAAAATACGGGACACGTTCACTCACCAATTAAAATGAAAATCGTTCGCATTCTAATCTCAGCATTACCTCAGTGCAATAAAGAATTTCAAATGGCGACAGTTTCTATCTTCTTAATGATATCAGTCATAAAAACACGGCCTACTCCCCAAAAACTAACATGACAAAAATGTCATATACCAGACCCCGTTATGTCACTTTCACTCCGCTATTATGAACCTACTTAAACAAAACCACTCATTAAGGAATCATCATGAAATCATTAAAAACTCTTGCTCTATCCGCCGTTATTATTCTTGCAAGCTCAAATGCGATGGCTAACCCTGCAGTTGTTAGCGGTCACTACCTTAATAAAGCAAGCCACACTATTCTTCATACTAATCAAGTAACCACTAAACAAGCTGCCTACAACCAAGCCTTGACTCAGTTAAATAAACTCGATAACAGTTCACCTTCTGAACTACAGAAAACATTAAAAGTCGATTCACAAAACGTCAAATTAGATAACCAGAGCTATATTACAGTTAAAGAAACCATGAATATGCAAGGACAAATACAATACACTGGATTAATACACACGAACTATCATTACTTAGAACCGATCTCTAACTAATGGTTAATTTTTTTGACCTATTGTTTATTAATAAAGATATCATATAAGAGATATACAACTATATTGTATTGATACCCACTGATTGTTCTCCATATTTAAAGAAGTAACGTGATGAAACTACTTATAATAGAAGATGAAACGAAAGCTGGAGATTATCTAAAAAAGGGATTAACAGAGTCCGGTTACACTGTTGATCTGTCGCGTGATGGCGTTGATGGTTTGTATAACGCAACGACATATCAATACGATTTAATTATCTTAGATGTCATGTTGCCAAAATTGAATGGGTGGCAAATTTTGCAAACACTCAGAAACTGCGAAAATAGCACGCCTATTATTATGTTGACGGCAAAAGATCAAGTAGATGACAGAGTAAAAGGGTTTGAACTCGGCGCAAATGATTACCTAATCAAGCCTTTTGCCTTTGCTGAATTAAAAGCTCGTATTGAAAATGCACTGAGATCTCAAACTGCAAACTCGCACACCCAAAAAGTAAACGAGTTAGTCTTGTGTGATTTACAACTCGACCTTTTAAAACACACTGCGACAAGAAATCACGATAATATTACGTTAACAGCAAAAGAATTTTCATTACTCGAATTGTTCATGCGAAAGCAAGGAGAAGTGCTATCAAGAACCACTATCGCTTCTCTCATTTGGGATATGAATTTCGACAGTGACACCAATGTCATTGACGTTGCCGTTAAGCGACTCAGAGCAAAAATCGATAAACCTTACGACACGCCATTGATTCACACGGTGCGAGGAATGGGTTATAAAATGGACGAGGTGTGATGCAATGAAAACTCATTATCTTTCAATGAAATTAAAGCTCACCCTCATGTTTTTCTCCACCTCGGTGTTTGTGTTTATTGGCCTTGGCATCGCCATTCAGTATCTCGTTCAATCCCATTTCTATGAAGAAGATCGTAATCAACTAACCTCCAACCGCACTTCCATTTCCGTCTTACTGCAGAACAAGGGGATTACCAGTACCGAGATATTTGCATCATTAAAAAGCAGAGGCATTAATGTATGGATAACCAAAAATAACGGAGAGCAAACCCAAAACACCAACGTAATCGCAAATGATGACGCATTTTCTCCATCAAAAGACCTTAACGAGTGGACGTATAATAACCACACATTTAGAACCTTATATTATCCTCTAAACGCACATGATGAGTACACTGGCCTTCTCATTGGCATTAATATAGATCATCACATTCAATTTAATAAAAAACTCAAAGTTATTTTAATGTGGTCTATTAGCATCGCGAGTTTATTGTCTTTTATTTACAGTTTTTTGATCGTGAGTATGGGATTTAAACCGCTTAGGTCACTGCAAAATCGAATCAAAGAAGTTCAACCAAATAAATTGCATATCCGATTATCTGATGAGAGTTTACCCACTGAGCTCATTGAGTTTGCGAGGGTGCAAAACCAAATGCTTGAACGATTAGAATTGGGGTTTCAGCGCTTAAGTGACTTTTCTTCTGATATTGCCCATGAGTTAAAAACCCCATTATCGAACATTGTCACACAAACTCAAGTCACGCTATCGCACCCAAGAGCCACACAAGAATATCAAGATATTTTATCGTCTAATTTAGAAGAATTAGAACGGATCAATAAAACCATTAACGATACTCTTTATCTTGCTAAATCAGAAAATGATTTGCTATTAAAGAGTAATGTTCACTTAGATTTAGTCTCATTATTTGAACCTATTGTAGAATATTACAGCATCATTTCTGAAGAGTCCGACGTTACTATTCGGCTTTCTGGTAAGGGCGTGTTATGGGGGGATAAATCGATGATACAACGAATTGCTAATAATCTCTTATCAAACGCAATTCGTCATTCAGCACCAAACAGTTCTATTTTAATTGATATCAAAGACAGCCCAAATAAAGTGCAATTATCAATTTCAAACACAGGTGACACTATCCAAGAAAAGGATCTGCCTTTTATTTTTGAGCGCTTTTACAGAGCCGATAAATCACGAAGACATTCAAGCAGCACAGGCGCAGGGCTTGGATTAACTATCGTTCGTTCGATTGTAAATGCACATAATGGAAAGATAACGGTGCAGTCAGCCGATACACAAACAACCTTTACCGTTTCTTTCCAAAAATAATGATTAATTCGTGATTTTATCCCAATTAAGATCCGTAATACGCTCATCAGCAATGTAATAAATCACATCGCCTGGTGATAATATAGTTTCCAAACTTGGGTTAATTTTGCACCCTTCATTATTTGTTTGTATGGCAATAATGATGGCTTCATACTGCTTCTTAAATGGCGTATACACCGATTCAATCGTAAATGGCGTGATTTCGCTCGGTATCTCAATTGAGTATTGAGTCTGACCTTCATGCGCACTCACTAACTCAGAATGAATAAAGCTTGAGCCTTTATCCATTACAGACTTCGCCACTAACTCTGTCGATAGTGACGAAATACACTCTGAATTTGGGCAATATTTATGCAGTAAATCTCGTTTGATTGGGTCTTCAAAATGCGCGACTAAGTGTGCTTCGCTGTTTTGCTCTGCAACAAATAAGCTCACCGTTAATGTCACATCGTCTAAATCCGTATCGACAATCACCGCACTGGCTTTTGATAAATTAGAACGCTCCATTTCAACCGCATCAGTAAACGAGTTAACGCGCACAAAATGGATATCAGAATCAAAAGGAGACTCTTCATACTCACAAGAGACAACCACCACTTCTCGTCGGCCTTGCTCTTCTCTTCTTAACATTTGAACAAGGTGATGCGTTCGCCCACTGTTTATTCCAATAACGATAATGTGATTTTCTAAGTTCAAGTTTCGTCTCCCTCTTCTGTTTGTACGCCAAAAATCGGTAAAAAATACCGCGGCACGTCCCACTGACAACGCAAATAAACCAACACCGCATGGAATAATAAACAGTGCTGAAAATAAACGACCATAATCCGTTGTTGGACTTAAATCTCCATAACCGACGGTACTGCTTGTCGTGACAATGTAGTAAAAAAAACTGGATAAATTGTCGGTTAACTGGGGTTCATTTGCATACGATAACCCTAACCAACTTAATAGTGCGTAACTGATAAGAAGAAACATCAGTGTGTACATATTAATCGCCATAAAATGCTTATTAATCAAGTTATTAATGACTTTTAATATCGCGTGCATATCCATCTCCCTTTTATTTCGTTTCCATGAAAATTTTAAGCCAATACTGACTTAAAAAGACAAGACAGTGTAACTGACTAAAAAATTAACGTACACCTTCCAGTTTCAATAGCGCGTCTTTAATATCTAGGCCACCCGCATAGCCCGTTAAACTGCCATTTTTACCAATAACACGATGGCAAGGCACGATAATTGAAATCGGATTTTTACCATTAGCGCCGCCTACCGCTTGAGAGGCTTTAGGGTTCCCTACTGCAATAGCGAGATCTTTATAACACCAGGTTTCACCATAAGGAATGGTCGTTAATGCCTGCCATACCTTGTTTTGAAATTCTGTGCCATTTGCCGCTAATGGGATCGAGAACTCACGACGTTCGCCATTAAAGTATTCTTTTAATTGGCTAACAGTAAGTTGCAAAATTGGATGCTCATCGTCTTGCACTCCAAAGTCACTAAGTGTTCTTGCGTGACTTTCATACCACACACCCAGTAGACCATCATCATTACCATTGACCGTGATCAGGCCTATTGGACTATCAAATTGCGTATATACATTCATTTTATTGTTCCTCTTCTTCACACGCTTCATCAAAACAACATTCATCTTGTAAGAAACCAATCACTGACGTCAGTTTCTCATATTCAGCCACACAAAAAAGGGTACGACCTTCACGGCGTTGTGAAATTAGCCCCGCAGACGCTAAACCTGACACATGATGAGATAACGTAGAGCCCGGAATAGCCAGTTTATCTTGAAGCCCACCAACGGCAATACCTTGGTATCCTGCTCTCACCACACTTTTATAAATAGCCAAACGTGTAGGATGACCTAGCTCTTTCAATGCTTTAGCGACAATCTCGATGTCCATAGTTTGATCCTCTTTAAATTTATATTTCGATAATACTAGAAATAACTTGATCATGCTAATACTCAAGAGTATATTTCGACTATTCCAGAAATACAGAGATTTTAAATATGTTTACAATTACACAAGACATGGTGATGGACACCCTAAATATGTTCGCTTTCTTAGCGGCAGAATTAACCGTACTGTTCCTATTAATTAGCTACCTTGTTGGCGTCTTACAGGAATACATTCCACCTGCAAAGATCCAACGTATTCTGAGTGGTAAAAATGGCCGAGGTTACATTGTTGCAGGCTTATTAGGAGCGATTACTCCATTCTGCTCATGCTCAACCATTCCTTTCTTGAAAGGCCTATTACGAGCGAAAGCCGGTTTCGGTACAATGATGGTCTTTTTGTTTGCAAGTCCGCTACTAAACCCAATTATTATTGGCCTGTTTGCGGTGACATTCGGACTTAAAGTTACCGTGTTCTACTTTGCGATTGCGATGGGCGTTTCAATCATTGCGGGCTACGCATTAGAAAAACTGGGCTTTGAAAAATACGTAAAAGAAACTGCGTATATAGCACCAGAGCCAAAAAGTTGCGGTTCAACCTGTGGCGGCGCGAAAAAAGCACCGCAAAGCAAATGGGTCAAAATTTGGCACAGCACATGGACTGATTTTAAAAAAGTATTACCTTACTTGATTGGTGGTATCGCACTTGGCTCTATGATCTACGGCTTTATGCCAACGGAATTCGTTGCTCGTATCGCAAGTGAAAATAACCCATTTGCAATCCCAGTCGCGGCAGTCATTGGTATTCCACTTTATATTCGTGCTGAAGCGGTAATTCCACTAAGTGCTGCACTTGCTGCAAAAGGCATGAGTTTAGGCGCAGTAATGGCATTAATCATTGGTAGTGCTGGCGCAAGTTTAACCGAAGTGATTTTACTTAAATCTATCTTCAAAAACCAAATGATTATCGCATTCTTAGTTGTCATTTTAGGTATGGCGGTAAGTGCTGGTTACTTATACCAATTCATATTCTAAACAAAAAATAGCGGCTAAGGTTCGCCCTAGCCGCTATTTTCATTTCTAATAAAACCGATTTACACAATGTATCCCGTGCTAGATCATCGCAATAGCCGACACACTAATCCGCATTGATTTTACTAATAACAATATCTAACCCTTTAAATGAAAAAAGCCGTCTTCAAAAAGAAGACGGCTTACATTATTGTTGAAATTTTAGATAATTAGTTAAGCAAAAGCTCTTTTCCCTTGAGATACATCAGACCATGCTGTTGTTATCGCTACACGAGATTTACTATTGAGATTGTCGATAAAACCATTGTCACCAGCCTGAGGCTCAAAACCACTCATGGCTTGCACCAGTGCATCAACCGCATTACCAGACAACGAGGTATATTCTCGTTCACCTTCAATATCTTGCTCGCCCATCGCGATAACGACTTCTGCACGATTATCATTGAAGTAATCACTGAAGGTTACAGAACCGATGTGTTCAAACTTCGCTTGGTCAGTATCGCTCACAGGGTCACGCAAGATAGACAGTTTTAGATCATAGCCACTACGTTCAAGCCACAATTTCTGCCAATCAATACCATTAAAAACAATATTGTCTTCACTGCGAATATCTTCAACGAGATTGTCAATGACGTCACCACTCACAATAAAGCTATCTACGTCCGTGCCACCTTTGAAGGTATTTTGGAATCCACCTAATACCATCAAGTCTCGTCCTTCACCCCCATTAAACTGGCTGAATTTAGAAAGCGCGGCAGCCATCAGATGATCGCCCCCTTCACCACCGTTCAACACTGCGTGATAACCCACTAGTTTAATAACATCGTCACCCATGCTTGCATTAATACGGTTGTCATTGCCGAAGACGTTGGCAAAGTCATTACCAGCACCTAACTCAACTTGATTGTTATTACCAATCGTGACTGAGTAATCTTGATCGTCCCCGCTATCAACACGGTTATAATTACCTGATGTGACTACGTAATCGCGGCCAGTTCCAGTATCAATCTCACCACCTTCTCCAAAGACAAATGATTCATCATCACCCGCGCCCAAGAACACGTGATTGATTCGCCCAGCAACGACGGCAGTATCATTGCCTTCGCCACCGAACATCATATTTTCACGTCCCATTAGCACACCCATATCATTGCCTTCACCGCCGGTGAATATATTAGATGTTCCTGTCGCATAGTAGACATCATCACCTCGGCCACCCCAGAAGTTATTGTTATCTCCTAAATACGCGCCGAGATCTTTACCATCACCACCCCAATTGAAATTGTAATTTCCTAAGGATACATTGATATCCCCATCGCCTTGTAAATGACCACTATTACGAAGAAAATCAAATGTTTTCTCCTTCATATTCAGTAGATCAGCCGTCAGGTTTTCTTTTAAGTTACCCACCAACGATTTCATCTCTGTTTGCTTATTTTGGCTAAAAATAGTCGCAAACAAGTTAGGTAGATTTAAAGAGTTAAATCCAAACGCACGATCTTGCGTAGCAGGGCTATCTGACGTTATTCCATCACCGTTATCCTGAGTTCCACCGACATTGGTGCCGTTAACAGAAACGGATGACTGGTCTTCTTCCTCTTCTGTCGCTTTTTCTTTCAAGCCGTGGGTTTCTGCGAACGTCTTAATGCCATCAGCCCCCATATTAACCCCCGACTCTAGGTTGTCTAGCAACTTAGCTGGGTCAACGAAGGCTTGTAATTGATCGCCACTAAATTCACCAACAACTTCCAGCATTTCTTTTAGGATTGCGACGCCATCTACTAATTCGCCAGTACGAGACACAATATGCCCTGCAGCTGTGTAATCCACACCGAAGATATCACCTAGCGTCGTATCTGCACCTACACCGGCTAGTTGGCCTAGAAGCTTGTTTTTTAACTGACGAGGAAGATCTTCGGGGCTGTAAGTAAACGTTGTTTTCGCTTGCCCCGTTGTGGAAAATTGTTGAGTCATAAGACCAAACAACGAACCCAAATTGGTATCAAGAATCGACTGGATATTATCACCGAACATAAAGTTCCAGTTACCCGTCGTCACTTGAATATCAGCACCTTGGCCACCAACAGCAAAGTTAAACGCTAGCTTCTCATTCGCTTGACGGAACTTATCTGCACGACTCATTTTACTTGAGTCAGAGTTATCACTTCCGCCTAACCACTGGTTGTATTGCTTGTTTAACGTCGCTTCAGCGTCATTTTTCAAGCCGCGGCTACTGCGTTCATTTTGAGAATCCAAGTCAACCAAGCTTGTGTAATCAACAGTGCTACTCTGATCTAAGCCAGACATATCTTTAACGAACTTTTTAGCCCCCGATAATGTCCACTGCTGCTCTTGAGCGGCTAACCAATCTTGACCTTCACCTGAACTCGCTATGCTTTTTAACACACCGGAGATTCGAGAGGCACCATCAAACGGATTAACTAGAGGAGGCGTAGGAATTGATTTATCCATCATCACAATAAGATCGTTGCTTTGCCCTAAATTGAAGCTCACGTTGCGATTACCAATGAACATCTGTGCGCCTTCTAGAGCTTGATACCCGCCAATATCAAAGCTGTGTTTACTTTCCCCGTCACCAACATGAACCATCACGTTGTTGTCACCAAAAGCTAGAGACTTAAAGCCCCCTGTACCGACTTTAATGCCAACGTTCGAAGTACCCCAGTTAATCGCAGTAAACTCACCATCACCAACATTAACTTGAATATTGCCAGAGTAGCTGAGCTTATTATTGCTGCTATCAGATGAAGAGGATTCAGTCTCATTCTTACGTTTTTCTGGGGCATTAAACACATCACTGTTTTCAGCAATTGCACCGCGAGCGGTATCATCAACGTCGCTGATACCTACGCGAGAAAGATCGATGTCTCCTTCTGCAATACCATTCCTGATACGCTCATCTTTTGTCGTCACTTCACCTTGTTCATTCCAGCTAAGTGTGACTTTATTACTTTCAGCCTTCTGTACCCAATCACCATTTTCATCACGGGTATGTTTACGACCAGTGACGTCAACAGCAATATCTGAGCTGCGTACAGAAACATCACTGCGGATACCGTTCGCATCCATCGATTCAATAAACAGTCTTCCAAAGCCTTTCTGTTTATCATCACTGATTAACGAACAACCCACGACACTAATATGCTCAGGTTTGGTATTCACATTTTCCGCTTCGCTAAACTCTTGGTTGAATTTGGCCAGTTTCACGGCTAACTCATCGGCGCTGTAGCCACTTAAATGCGTATTATTATTTTCAGAACCCTCTCGACCATGTCCAACCAATTGCCAACGTAATTTTCCAGATAACGTAGACGGGTCACCGTAAACCACACGATAATTACCGTCTGAATCGAGTTGTACAACCACGCTGCTATCAGGGTGTTTTCCTGCTAAATTTTCCGCTGCTTTAGCAACCGAAGAATCATTCTCCATTTGAACAATTATTTGGCCATCAAAGCGGGTATCACCCCCATCAGATTGAGGAGATACTGCAATACGTTCCCAACGATTAACGTCTTTATCTTTCGGTGTTTCACCCGATGACGTCTTAATTGGCGCGGTATCAAAAACAGGTAAATCAAAAATTCCCTGCAATGTCGTCTTGTCACCTAATGTAGGCTTGTAAGTTGCTAACGTATTGCCGTCCATCACCACAACACGGTTGAAAATAGCTTCTCCAACATCATTTTTTGGTAGTCTGTAACGTTGAGCCATATCCAAATCAGACTTACCAAAGAAGCGAGTTAAATAAGTACTAAACTTGTCTTTTGATGAAAACTCTACAACACCTGCATTCGGATCATAGAAACCGTAAACACGATTTTCTCCATCACCTTTTGCCCAAGCTGCCATTGCGTGTCCAGGTGCATCTAGTTCTAATAAGACAGGTTTGTTGTCAACTGAAACGTCTGTGACCTTTTCAATTACACCCGTAACCGTTAGAGCTTTCTTACCCTCAAGCTTCTCTTGCCATACTTTCATAGAAGTATCATGCATTGGGTTTTTAGCATGGATCGCTGCAAGGCTACTCATTAGTTTACTGGCATTTACCCTCTCCGTTTCCGAATAGAGCGTAGGGTTACTTAAGACTGCAGCTGTTGAATACATCTTTTCTAACAGCTTTCTCGCCACGCCAACCTGACCATCGCTTTCTAGCTGTTTAGCGACAAGTATCAGCTTAGATAGTGGATCACAACGGCCACCAAAACCATCGTTTGATAAATTCAATAACAACAATTGAGGAGCAAGTTGTTCACTGGCTTTAGCGTCAGTGATTCCTGAAGACGCCACGTCACGGAATAAGCGATTATGCTTCTCCGATTTAGCTTGGAACGTTGCCTTCAAACCTCGGCTTTCGACTTCCCAAGCAAGCGCACCTTTCTGTTCTGCACTCCAGTCGCCTTTGACCAATAAATCCACTAACTGCTTGATATTCATATCAGGTCTGAAACCTTCTACAATATCTTTCGCATGGTCAGTTTTGTAACCATTCAAGAAATCTTTGGTCGTGCGAATATCCTTTGATTTACCTGGCACAGTTGTGTCTGGTTTTAGTGCTTCACCGTAGCGAGAAAGGTCGCTTTTGATGCCTTTTAGTACTTCGCTTGCATCAGCTGATACCCGGTCTGCGTCAAACAAACCAGATACGATTTGCTCAGCGTATTGGCTCATTAAGCGATTACTCGCCTCGTGTCCATAAAAGGTTTGCTCACCGGTTACGTTAAAGCCAGATACCGCTAACTTGGCACGAAGCTTCTCACCTTCACCGCCTAAACCTTCATTATCCGTTAAGAGCATGATCGGCGTATCTTTCGGTAAACCTTTCAAGTTTTTCTCTACGGAGAACTGGCCATTAACCGCCTTAGACAAAGCTCCAACAATTCCTGCCGGATTCACCACTTCATGTGCAGTGATCGCTTTGGTCATGCTTGGCATAGGTCTATCCAATAATAAGCCAGAGACAGCTTGACCATTTTGTGCAGCAAAACGCGCGAGATCGGCGGCAATCGGACCGCCCATAGAGTACCCGTGAATAATGATGTTACTTGGGTCTATACCCTTATCATTCACGAGATACTTGAACATAGTGCGGGCATCTTGATAGAGGCCTATTTCACTCGGTCCGCCGTCGCTTTCGCCATAACCGCGCATGTTAACAGCTAACATGTCAATATTTTGCTTGTGATAATGACTGCGAATCGCGCTCGCTTGCTCTTCTGAGGATGAACCAGAACCGTGTAGGAACAGCACTACTTTGCCGTTTCCTGTACTCTCTTCGCCTTCAGGTGCTTTCGCTCCCTTATGGAAGTATCCAGACAAACGACCGGCTTCACCTTTCAGAGTCACTTTTTGAGACTCGCCTTTTTCGACAGCAAGCCCTAGCAATGTTTGGGTGATATCACCAACCTTACGACGAGCATCTTTAGTTCCGAACAACTCATTGTTTAGGAAACGAGTTAACGGACTTAGAGACTCTTTGTCTATAGGTGGCGTACTATCATTTTCGATTGCAACTGTTTCACTCTGCTTATCTTTTCCAGATAGAAAATCAAGCTCTTCCGTTTCTTTACGATTCTGCTTTTTAATCGTAATTTCAAGCTGCGCTTCTTGCAGTGCTTGACCAAAGTTAAATAATTCTGTTGGAGTCCAAACACCAAACTTAGGTCGCCATGTATGACCAATTAACTTATCTGCACCACCGGCTTTAAGCACTTTCGCCACAGTACTCGAGCAATTTTTTGTTAGCAACTGGTAACGTGCATCAGGATCGTTACTTAAGCGATGCCATTCTGCTTGCATAGCTGAAGAGTCCAGACCTTCTAGGTTAATACGGAATACGCGACCTTGATCCGCTTCGCTCATTTGGAACGTTTCAATCTGCTCCAGTGATCTTTCAGCAAATTGGCGAATCACATTCTCGATACGTTTTTCCATCATCGCGGGGTCGCTAGTTGCTTGTGCTTGTTTCTTCAATTCTTCAGAAAAACGGTTCGCAACGTCCGTCATTTCGTAACTGGTGTCATTCCACTGTTCAACAAAAACCTGAGACACATGTGGAGGAATACCTGCAGATTCCAACATGTCCGGATTCATCAATGCTGACATTGCGTACGCTTCAGACACATTTTTAAAGGACGCATCAATACCTTTGGCGGCCTTGAGTTTCTCGATAAAACGTTTCAGTTTCAGAGCCCCATCTTCCAAGCCGAACCCGTCGTTTTCTTCTGATGCCATATCATGTTTAAGCGTGCCATTTTGATGAGCTGGTTGGCTCAAATCGCTCCAACGAAGTTTCAGATCCGGTTGGGCATTTGTTGCTATATCGAAGAGACGGCTGATGTTGGATGACTTACTTCCCAAAGGCCACCAACTAACGTAATTTTTCTCGTTAGAATCAACAGCAGATTGACCTTCAAGTTGTGTTCTTCCTTGGCCAATTTGCAACGCAGCATGACCAAGAGAGCTGTGTTTACTGGGCTTCCAAATGAACATAGTGCCGCTAACGGAGGAAAGATGTTGCTCAATCGCTTGGTGAACATTGTTTAATCCCGCGATATCAATGCCTTTACCATTTTTAGCCAATTCATTAGGCGAAAAATCAGTAAATACTGCATCCGCAACCGCTTGACCATACTCTTTACTTACAGTTGCTTTCACTTTCTCTATTGCCAAGCTGCCACTTTCAAGCTTATTTACGTTCGTTAGATTTTCTTTACCTTTAGTAACCAGATCACCATTACTATCAACATACAGATGTTTACTTAATGTCAAGTTGGCATTTTCAAGCTGGTCATACAGATGACTAAAACTGTCTTGGGCTTTAACTATGTGCTCAGAAATAGCAAGAACAGAGACTTCATCTACACGTGCATTTACTTGACTAAGCAACGAGTTAATAGCCTCAACTCGACCTGAATCTGGATGGCCTAATACGTAACCTTCAGCCTGTTTTTGCAAGTTCACCAGTTTTTCTACTGACTCAAGTTCATAATCAGCATGATCTAAAGTGCTCGCGTGATACTCAGCCAGAGCATCAATCACCTTTTGGTAACTTTCGCCACGGATCTTACCGCTAACACTGGCTTTATCCAGAAGAACAGACACAGACATAAGTTCCGTTTTTGCACTGTACTTCCACTCACCATCTTCTTTTTGAGCAAGAACTCGAGTGTACCCTTCTTGGTGTGAGATCACCTTGTCATCGACTAAAAAGAGTTCATCTGGCATTTGTTCAAAATTATCAAAATTCGCTAAAATGAATCGTTCAATGGTTTTTAGCTGATCTACACTTTCCGGGTCAGCAACAATAATAGTCTTACTATTACTATTCTCATCCATATCCGTCCAATCACGCACTTCAAAACCTTCATCGCCTTCTTGTACCAATAAGTTTCGTTCAGTACGAAGTGCGTAGAACGGTAAGGCCTCACGTAACATCCCATCAATAGCGCTCTGTTTTTTGAAAGTACCATGTGAAACTTCACCTAGCCCCTCTAGCCCAACACCTGAAATACGAATATCTTTTCGGTTTACATCCTGTGATGTTCGATCTGCAACAATGATGCTATCGACATTGCCCTCAGTGAACAGAGAAGTGATTGAGCTTCCGGTATTTTTAGAACGAATACCGGCGTTGATTTGTAGTCGATTTACGGCTTGAACCGCACCGTCTAGCGCTTCTTGCTCTTGATCGGTTAATCCTTCACTAAATCGACCGTCCGCATCCTGTGGATTTATCGTATCGACATGGCTACTTGTTGTCTCTTCACTTTGAATAGAGTGATTTTCATTGGATAAGCCACTGCCTGAGGCACCTTGACGATCAGGGCGGTCATTTTCGTTTTGCTTAGAACCTTTCGCGTTTGCTTGTGCTTGAATCGCTTTGTTTTCAGCATTTCTTGCATCACTATTACCACGATCTTCAGCGTCTCTAGCGGCATCACTTGCATTCAATTCAGCTTGTTTAGCTTCATTGGTTTTAGTGGTAGCGCCAGCTTTACGCGCATCAGCATCGGCTTTAGCGTCCGCAATATTTTGCTCTGCACTAGAGCGATTATCTTCGCCTTTCGCAACACCTGCTTCTGATTTAGCCACCGAATCTTTAACATTCTTTTGATTATCTTCGTGGGTCTTTTTCGCAGCAGTGATCTGTTCGCCAGACACTTCTTTAGCATTGTCTAATTGGGTTTGAACATCCTTTAGAAGACCGTCAGCAAAACGATCACGCCAATGCTCACCAGATTCACCCGTGTATTCAGCTTTATTGCCCAGTACATCAAGGCCTTGAGCCATTGCCGTTAGGTCTTTAGTTACCGCTTCAGACTCTTCTTTCACAGCATCGCGCTGCGCTTGACCATTACTCTCTAGTGCTTCTTGATCGGTTGATTCTAATTGAGCCTGAGAACCCGATACCGCTTCAAGTTGTTTCTGCTTTTCTTGCTCTAAACGCTGGCGATCGGCTTCCGCTCGTTCTTTGTCAGACATTGCATTCTTTGCAGCTTGATTTTGTTCCGCATTATCGGCAACAGCATTAGCTTGGTGTGACGTTTCAGATTTCGCCACCACATTATCTAAAACATAGCCCAACCCATCATTATGGCCTGTGCCTTTGAATTCTATTCGGTTACTGCCAGAATTTGCAGTCAACTTCAGTGTTTTTTGTTGCCAAGCAGCTTCATCACCAGAGGTTGAAAATACAACATCACCGTTCCAGAGAACCTCTATGCCTTCGCTATTTGAAAGACCAGCACGTTTTGCAAAATCAAAACTAACCGCAATGACTTCACCTTCCGCTAAATCCGTTAAATCTTGAGAAAGACTTGTATTAGTATAAGTATCTAGCTCTGTTACACGTGAGCCATGGCCTTCGCCACTTACGCCATAAGCGCTACTTGAATATGATGCTTCTACGCCATGAGTAGATTCCCAACCGTCGCCACCTTGTTCAAAATCGCCATTAACGATCAGGTTAGGTGCTTGTGCTTGATCTAAAGACTCTTCGATGTTGAGTTCATTTTCCATGCTGCTGAGATCAGGCGTTTCAACGTTAGTCACGCTTCCACTTAGCCCGTCTCCTAGATCGGAACCTACTTCTTCGATTTCATCCAGAGCGAAACCATCAAGTTTCGTGATTTCAGGCGTTGAAATAGCACCTCGCCCTTTCTGAATTCCTGATGACGAAGCTTCATCACCTTGAACTAGGTAATTAATCGCTTGGCTGCCACCCACTCCAAGAAGCGTTTGTTTAATATTATCAAACAGTGCTGAAAGCTTATTGCTACTAGTGTTACTTGACGCGACGGCTAGACTATAAAAATCACCGTTACCCACTTTGATAGCAACGTTATTTCTGGCATAAGAAGCGTTAATCCCTAAGCCATCACCTACGTGAATATTCACGTTTGCTTTGCCTTTCATCACCGCAACATTTAGACCGTCACCCACTTTGGTGTTGACGTTATATTTGCCCCATGCAACGTTAACTGAAATACCGTCACCAATTTTGGTGTTGATATTCGCATCACCATAGGCCGCTGTTACACTCAGGCCATTACCCACGGTTGTCGTAATGTTGGCTTTACCTTTCGCCGCCGTGACCTGCATACCATCACCGACTTTAGTGACAATATTGCCCTTGCTCCAAAGTGCGTTGAAGCTATCTCCGTCCCCCACTTGAGTAACGACGTTCGCTTCACCTTTCGCTAAAACAACATTACGGCCATTACCCACTTTCGTAATGATATTCGCTTTGCCCCAAGCTCCAGTGTAATCATCACCATTACCGACGTGAGTAATGACATTCGCCTTACCTTGAACCACAGAGGCTTCTTGGCCATCACCAACTTTGGTAATTAGGTTCGCTTCACCTTTCGCGAAATTGTATCGATCACCGTCACCGACATGAGTGAAGATATTCGCTTGCCCCCAGGCCGCATTAACGCCTAATCCATCACCCACTTTCGTGATGATGTTGGCTTTACCTTTGGCCAAACCGATAGTCGTACCATCACCAACATGGGTCATGACATTACCCACTTTTGATATCAGTAAACCAACCGTGGTTCCTTCACCAACTTTGGTTAAGATATTACCTTTACCCGCCAACACAGCTGCGGTTGTTGCATCACCAACATGGGTCACTACGTTTGCTTTCGCAGCTGCGACAACACCCATAAAGTCATCACCGACTTTAGTTATGATATTCGCTTCACCAAGGGCTAACACGCCAGTAAGGCCGTCTCCTACGTGAGTCATAATGTTTGCTTTACCAAACATTGCGGCCAGCGTTGTTCCATTGCCAACTTTGGTCATTACGTTTAGCTCGCCAGCAAATAAGCCTAAGCTTGTGCCGTCACCTACGTGAGTATAGATATTCGCTTTACCGATCATTAACGCAGCAGTGAGGCCATCACCCACTTTCGTCATGATATTAGCTTGACCAAGCATTGCGGAAAATGTGCTGCCATTGCCCACCTGAGTGAATATATTTGCGTTACCTACCATCGCGGCTATCGAGGTGCCATTCCCCACTTTGGTCGCGATATTACCTTTCGCTACCATTAATGCAACGGTTGTGCCGTCACCAATATGCGTAAAGACATTCGCTTCTGCGACCATAAGCGCCAAAGCATCACCATGACCGACTTTGGTAAATACATTGCCTAGACCACCCATTAGTGCCCATGCATTCCCTTCACCAACGTGAGTGAAGATATTACCTGCTCCGATCATAGCGGCTATTGAGGTGCCGTCGCCGACCTTGGTAAAGATGTTACCCACAGCACCCATTACGCCAAGTGTTTGGCCATCACCAACATGAGTCAGTACATTGCCAATACCCAACATAATGCCAGTTGTATCACCATCGCCCACCTTGGTTAGAATGTTCGCCCCACCAACCATAACACCAGTTGTCGAGCCATCGCCGATATGCGTCAGTACGTTAGCACTTCCTCCCATGACCGCAAGTGCGTTACCTCTGCCTTTTTTGGTCAAGATATTTGCACCACCAAGTGCGACTGCTATCGTATTTGTTGCCTCATTATTCCCGCTAATATGGGTAATGATATTTGCACCACCAAGCATACCCGCCGTTAGGTCACCGTCACCCACTTTAGTCATGACATTCGCGCCACCAACAAGCACTGAAGCAATGTCCCCCTTACCAACCTGAGTCATGACATTAAAGCCGCCAACCGCTAACCATAAACCGTTGCCCGATCCTATTTGAGTATGCGTATTGTAGCCGCCAAGCATAGCTACACGACTATCACCGTTACCTTTGTGTACAGAGATATTGCCATAAGCAAGCATGTGCGCGAGGTATTTTCCATCACCGATACGAATTAACACATTAGCTGCACCACTAGCGGAAACATCCATTTCCCCTTGCTTACTTTGATGAACAAGCACGTTAGCTAAACCAGCACCACGGAACGTTAGATCGCCTTCATCGCCACTTTTAACAATAACGTTAGCAGCACCACCACCAATAAATTCGGTATCACCAAACTTAGAGCTGTGAAGGATAACGTTCGCAATGCCTCCGCCATTAAAGTAAACATTACCGCGTGTAACATTGGATTTGATAACATTACCACCGCCCATACCAGTAAAGCGCACATCCCCTGAACTTTCACCACTATCGGTCGCTGATGTGATCAATGCTTGTTCACTATACTCATCGATATCTGCAACAATCTCGCTGGTACTTCTCATCGCATTCACACTGTACTGCAGATCACTCAGAGAGTAGCCACCGATGCCCATTGAGTGATAGCCATTTCTTGACGAAATATCCTCATTAGCCAAATTATCGATGTGATTGCCTTTTTTATACCAAGAACGAGCTTGGTATTTTAATGCACCCGTTTCCGAATCATTCGCAAGTTCAACCTCGACAACTTTTGTATAAGGACCAAGTACTTTTGCATACACATACGTGTTTGATTTTCTATTTGACTTTACACCGTTCACATCAACAGTTGTGCCATCTGTAGAAATGGCGTGACCACCCATTTTTGCATCTGACAAAGTGACATCTTCGACATCAATCAATGCACCATTGGCATAAGTGACCCACTCATATTCGGTAAGGTTTTTTTCAACCGCATGAATCGTTACTGCTTGTTGATGCTCAAGCTTAAGATCGGAAAGAGTGTAACCTCCATTGATCGCATTAGACTTAAAACCACCCGAATAAGACACGTCTGAACTGGCTAAGCTTTCTAAATGATTGCCTTTCTTAAACCACGCTTCAGAGAAATATTTGAGTTCCCCAGTTTCAGCGTCGTTATAGAGACGAATTTTGTTGATTTTGGTATAGGCGCCATCAACGATGGCAAACAAATAGGTATTCGGTTCTTGTTGTGATTTTATCGCTTCAACAGAATGGAACTTATTGCCATTATCAATTGATGTTCCATGCATCATCGCAGTGGTGAGTAGGACCTCATCAGCATTAGCATATTCAACACCTTGTGCATTGAAGTGATTACCTGATCCTTTTCGAGTGATTTCGTTATAAGCACCCGTTCCAGAGAAATGAATATCACCGTGTGCCACATCAGAGTAAATACTGTTGTATCCACCAACACCTTCAAAACGAATGTTGCCACGTGTTTCAACATAAACATCATCCGATTGTCGCGTACGTTCAATGCGGTTTGATGCACCCGCTCCCAGTAAAGTGATATCACCGACTTTACCTTTGCGAACGAGATGGTTATCGGCACCAGCTCCTCGAAAGGTAATATTGCCAGTTTCCACTCGCGAGCTAATACTGTTAGCTGCACCAACACCATCAAATGTCACATTACCGCGAGAGCCCTGGTATTGATTGAACCAAGTTCGATCAAGTTTGTTGCCGGCCCCTGAACCAGTAAAAGATAAGTTACCTTGGTTTGTTTCATGCCAAAGACTGTTGTAGCCGCCAGCGCCACTAAATATCACATTTCCACTTAGGCCTTTGCGGGTTATCCCGTTATATGCAGCAGCACCGCCATAATTTACGTCACCGCGATTACCTAGGTGGTCAATAACAACTCCGCCAGCAGCACCAGCGAATGAAACGTTTCCATCTCCACGTTTATTGATACCAACATACCCGGCAGCACCTTTTACATTTAGGTTGCCAACAGAGTCTTCTACTCTTAGATATGCCGCACCACCCACTACCGTATCATTGCCTTGACCCGTATAAACCGTCGCACCAATTGAACCGACAGTGACATGGTCATCACCTCCACGAGCATGTATTTCGCCGCCAAAACCGATAGCAACAATGTTGTTGTTACCATCATCGGCGGAATAGTTCCCTGTAAAGAAGTATTCAACACTTCTCCAAAATGGTTTTCCCATAAAAAAGCTCTTAATTTAGGTTAAATAGAAAACCACTGTACTTTTCTGATACAGCGATCATTTTGAGCATCAACCTTGCCGCGGACAGTACAGACTTTCTGCCCCTGCCACGGAAGGAATACACGGCGTCGAAGGTCATTTACGACCTCCCGCCCATGCCCGAATGGAGCAATCATCTCTGGAATATAAATATGCTGACCGGATCGCCAGTCGGATAAAGAAATTTCTCGATCCCCTGATAGCAATTCATCTCGGCTCTGCTCAGACAAAAACGCCCAATTACAAAATGCAATTGGGCGACCTTGTTCATCTTCGTAATAGCAAAACTGGTTTAGCTCAAGCGCAGGCATAATACGCTGCTGCCATTCAGCAACAACGTATCTACGATGAAGTGGAGAATACTGACTTAGTAACATCACCCCACCTATCATTTTTTGAAATTGCGCTAAGGTAAGATTTGCTGGTTGATGCGTAATAGACATATGCCTTATATCACCGATATACCGCTATTTTTTAGCTTGGGAAGCACGCTTTTTTGGCGCAGATTTTTCTTCTGTTTTTAGTTCTTCTACTTGATTAGCATCCGCTCCACCCGCAGGTAATAAACCCGCAGTAACTAGCTTGTCAAATTCTGCCGACATACGCGGATCTTCTAGCATATTCTTAACCATTGATACCATATACATAAAGCCAGAAGCGGGCATATGAACCACTTGTTTAAGCTCAAGATCATTATCATTTTCAGCCATCACACCGTTAGACATTTTTGTTTGATCTTGACCTACGAAATAAAGAGAAAAAACACCTTTATTATAATTAACACTAGATACTGTTTGAACAAATTTCTCTGTCATAAATTCCTCGACTTGTTTTATATTAGAGAGCGTCGGCACTATTTCCAGCAAGAGAAACAACCCCAACAACAAAGGGCTCAATATTAGAGCCAATACTTTAATTATATTTTTTATTGCACGTATGTTCTGTTTGCTATTTTTATTCACTGTTCTATTTACAGTTTTATTTATTGTTCTATTTTATTTTTATAACATTTCCATTTACTGTCTTATTTTTAGGAGTCTACATTCTAAAAATAAAACTATCAACATTAGTTTCATATAAAAATAACGTAAACATTTAATTTATTAATAACCATTACCCCATCAATTACACAACAATTAAACTACTGAATTAATTAGACTTAATAATGATTAAATATCAGCAATTAGACATAAAGAGACTTAATTATACTTATCTAGTATTAATCAGTCTTACTTGGCATTAATTACAGCTAACTATCATAAAAACCATCAATCAAAACAAACAAACAAAAATCAGTATTAATATATTTACAATAAAAATTAATGTTAATTCGTAGTTGAACGTTATAACAAGCAGTGATAGCATTCTGAACTTTAAAAAATACTGTAAAATATTAGCTAAGAAATATAACCATGACAAAAAATGAAAGCTTAACGCTGATATGCATACAGCTTTGTTTAAGTATTATTAGTGGAAATAGAAAAGAAAAGAAAGATAGCTCTAATTTATATAAAGCAAATACCTTCAAAGATGAGCTAGGCATAATACAAAAAGAAAATAAGGTTAAAATATCCATAAAACAATCAAAATTAAAAAGAATAGATAAAGTAAAAACACCATCAATTTTATTTGATATTCAAGGGGCTCCATTCATTCTAGCAAAAGCAAATAAAGATAAATGTTTAATACAAAGACCGAATAAAGAAGCTCCGGAAATCATCACCTACAACCAGCTAGATTCAATCTGGAATAAAAAGTGGATTGAAATAAAACAATCTCAATCTCGTTTTGATATAACTTGGTTTATTCCTGAGTTTTTACAACACAAGAAAGTACTATGGGAAATTTTATTATTTTCGTTTGTGTTGCAGATTCTCGCCTTAATTTCTCCTCTTTTTTTTCAAGTTGTAATGGATAAAGTGCTTGTACATCAGGCTTGGTCAACTCTTGATGTCCTCGTTTTTGGACTTGTTATAACGAGCATTGTAGAGGTGATACTACGCGGTTTACGTGAATATCAATATACGCATACCGCCAATCGTATTGATATTCAGCTTGGACTAAAGCTGGTAAAACACTTACTTGGTCTTCCACTAATGTTTTTCAAAACACGTCAAGTGGGAGCCATTGTCACTCGGGTTCGCGAATTAGATACCGTCCGAGAATTTTTAACTGGCTCAATGTTTACTTTAACGGTTGAATTTTTGTTTATATTTGTATTTATCTACGTAATGAGTTTACTTTCGGCGCCCTTAACTTTGCTATTTATCGCAACTATCCCCCTTTATGTATTACTCGCTTGGTGGATAACTCCCCGAATGCAAGCAGCGATAGAAGAGCAATTTACACACGCTGCTGCAAATACCTCATTTCTAACTGAGACCGTTGCTGGCAGTGAAACTCTTAAAAGCTTAGCCGTAGAGCCCACATTCATTCGTCGCTGGGATGACCAGACAAAAAATATGGTTTCTACTGGATACGCGGTTCAACAACTCAACAACCGTTCAAGTCATGTCGTTCAGCTCATACAGAAAGTGACGAGTGTCTGTATTCTATGGTTAGGTTCCACAGAAGTGCTGTCATTAGAGATGACCATCGGCCAATTAATCGCATTTAATATGATGACGAACCACATCGCTCAACCTTTATCACGCATGGTTGAACTGTGGGGTCAGTTCATTCAAACCCGTGTAGCACTAGAAAAATTAGGAGATATGCTCAATCTGCCTGTAGAGCAACATACAGGTGAAGATATGGTGACAATCCAAGGGGCTATCTCTTTCAAAAACATTTTATTTCGCTACCAACCGGATGATCCTCCTACGCTCAATGACTTATCGCTAGATATCCAAGCAGGTGAAACTCTGGGAGTTGTGGGAACATCAGGATCCGGAAAAAGCACCTTAGCCCGATTACTGTTGCGGCTATACAGCCCAGAAAAAGGGGTGATAACCGTAGATAACACCCCACTGAACCAAATCAGCATTCAACAGCTACGACAACAAATCGGCATCGTGCTACAAGAAAACTACTTATTTAACAAAAGTGTTTGCGAGAACCTTGCTCAATCAAAACCTGAAGCTAGTTTGGAAGAGGTGATTGAAGCCGCAAAACTCTCAGGAGCCCACGAGTTTATTATGAAACTACCAATAGGCTACGACACGATATTGGCAGAAGGTGGTCAATCTCTTTCAGGCGGACAAAAGCAGCGACTTGCGATTGCACGAACGCTTCTTTTAGACCCAAAAATTATTATTTTAGACGAAGCCACTAGTGCACTTGATGATGAGTCACAAGCATTGATTCAGTCCAATATGGCGAAAATTTCTAAAGGCCGTACGGTTATCACTATCGCCCATCGATTGTCCACTGTACGTGATTGCGATCGAATTATCGTTCTTCACCAAGGAAATATCGTCGAGCAAGGTTCCCACCAACAGTTATTAAAGCTGGGTAAACAATACAAACAATTATGGCAGCTTCAACAAGAACTCAAAAAAGAGGAATACACCTCATGAACAGCATAGTTACACGATTATTGAACAGGTTTAAAACAAACAAAACAACAGAAAACCATTACGAATTTTTGCCTGCGCATCTCGCTTTATCACATCGTCCCCCATCACCGTTTGCTCGTATAACAGCCATCACTCTCAGCGTCGGCGTCATTGTTGTATTACTTTGGGCTTATTGGGGAAAACTGGATGTCCAAGCTACAGCGACAGGTCGTTTCGTTGTCCATGGCCGATCACAAGTTATTCAGTCTTATGAACAAAGCCGAGTTTTTATCATCCACGTTAAAGACGGTCAACGTGTTAAAAAAGACGAACCACTTCTTACGCTTGATACCTTAGGCATTAATCAAGATATTATGCGTTTGATCACTCAATCAGAATTTCAAACTAATGAGCTCATCCGATATCGAACGTTAAACAACGGCCAGCCCCTATCTCAAGACCTCATGTTTGCAGCATTACCACAGGAACAACAAACGTTGATCAAAGAAAACCATTTCAGTGAGAAGCGCGAATATGAGTCAAATCTTTCCAGCATCAATGCTGAAATGCAGGTAAACACAACATCACAGGATGCTCGCCAAAGTGATATCAACGCCTTAATTAAATTGAAAAAAAATATTAATAAGAGACTCGCAGCACGGAAAACACTAAGTCAAAATAAAGTCATTGGGCACGTCGAATATCTAGAACAAGAAAAAGAACTATTAGAAACAGAACGTCAAGTTTCTCAACAACGAGCTGAATTAAAAATTTTAAAATCACAATATTACAGCCTCGAAGAAAGACGAACCAATTTCACAGCACAAAAGCAAAGAGAATGGCTCGAAAAACGAAAACAAGCGAAGTTGCAATTAGTAGGATTAGATCAAGAACTGTCTAAGGTTCGTGAACGTGAACAATTAGAGATCATCCGTTCCCCTGTTGATGGTACGGTTCAACAGCTCAGTATTTACACATTAGGAGCAGTACTTCAACCCGCGCAAAACTTAATGATTATTGTGCCAGAGAATCTCGTACAACAAGCCGAAATACAAATTCTTAATAAAGACATAGGGTTTGTTTATCCTGGACAGTCAGTGATGATCAAAGTAGATGCGTTTCCGTATACCCGCTACGGTACTATCGAAGCCGAACTGTTAAGTATTTCTCGTGATTCAACTACAGATGAACGCTTAGGGCTCGTTTTCCCAGCCCAAGTAAAACTCAAAAATAACAATATCGCAATTAATGGCCAGCACGTTGAACTAACACCAGGTATGTCCGTTGTTGCCGAAATAAAAACAGACAAACGCCGCATTATCGACTATTTACTTAGCCCGATACGTGAATACCAAGCGGAATCGCTAAGAGAGAGATAAGTATGGATACAACCTTATCAACAACAAACGGCGCTTCTGTCGCTCTAGATAACTACGGAATCGAAGCCGTTGTTTATGCTGGCAACCATTTTCACAAAAAATCGACGGGTACACAGCTTAAACATGCATTAGGTGTGAATCATGCCAATTTAAGTGATATGGAAATAAGGGAAGCAGCAGAATACATTGGCTTAAAAAGTCAGGTAACAAAGGTACAAGCAAACGACCTAAACACGCTTCCTTTGCCTGTTCTCATTGAAATCGACGGTGGTTGGAAAGTACTCACCAAAACAACTGATGGTTCTTCTTTTTTATACGATCCAGCCACTCAATCAGAACAGCCTAAAGAACTCAGTTCGAATAACCACTTATCGACTTATAAAGTGATGCTAGTAGCCGATGAAAGGCTAAGCAGCAAAGAAGTCAAATTTGGCCTTAGTTGGTTTACACCATCTATCTGGCGACAAAAGAGCCAGATGCGTGATGTGTTCTTCTATGCCATTGCACTTCAAATATTCGCATTAGTAAGTCCAATATTATTTGAGAATGTCATCGACAAAGTACTGGTAGGCCGAAGTCTATCCAGCTTGCATGTACTCGCAATCGCCATGCTCGCATTAGCCATCGCGGAGCCTGCATACAGCTACTTACGTAATACCGTTTTTGGCCATCTTGCTAGTCAAGTTAATGCCGAGTTATCAGGGCGGCTTTATCGTCACTTAGTCGGCCTACCGCTCACTTACTTTAAACAGCGACAAACAGGGCAAATAATTGCACGAGTTCGTGAAATGGCACAGATCCGTCAGTTCTTGACTGGTTCAACGTTAATGCTATTACTCGATTTGATTTTTGTGACGGTCTTTATCGCCGTCATGTTTCATTATGCCAGCACTCTGACTTGGTTAGTTATAGGCTCATTAGTAATCTATTTCTTACTTTGGCTTATCGCAGGGCCCTTGATAAGAAAGAAAGTGGAATCAGAATACGAATCAGATGCAAGCGCCACAACCTTTCTAACCGAAGCGGTGACTGGCATTGAAACAATTAAGACCACAGCAACTGAACATCGATTCTTACATCAATGGCAACGTATACTCAGCCAGCAACTAAACCGTAGTTTTGAGGCTCAAAAATCAGGATTAATCGCAGGGCAAGGCATCGCACTTATCCAAAAAATCACGGCGGCATTACTGCTGTGGTGGGGAGTCACTGCAGTACTAAATGGAGAATTAACACCAGGGCAATTGGTCGCTTTCAATATGTTAGCTGGTCATGTAACTCAGCCGGTTCTTCGACTAGCTCAAATTTGGCAAGATTTTCAACATACTCTCATCGCCCTAAGGCGAGTGGGTGATATCCTTGACGAGCCAAAAGAAAACAGTAAACAAGGATTGGCTTCCGTCCCAGAACTCGATGGTGGCATAGAATTTAGCAACATTCGCTTCCGTTACCATGAAGATACTCCAGAAGTATTAACCAATCTATCACTCAAGATTAAACCAGGTCAATTCATTGGTATTACAGGGCCATCCGGCTCAGGGAAAAGTACGCTCACCCGTCTACTACAACGCTTGTATGTTCCTCAACATGGTCAAGTATTAGTCGATGGAATGGACCTTGCTATAGCCGACCCTATCTCTCTACGCCGCAATATGAGCGTGGTTTTACAAGAAAGTATTCTCTTCTCTGGGAGCGTGGCAGACAACATTCGGCTAAGTAAACCACAAGCTTCTGATGAGGAGGTTCGCTACGCTGCACAACTTGCCGGCGCTCTAGAATTCATTAAAGAGCTTCCTCACGGTTTTAATCAGCCAGTTGGTGAGAAAGGCGCTTCTCTATCAGGTGGTCAACGTCAACGTATTGCATTAACAAGAGCCTTACTGGTAAACCCTAAAATTTTGTTACTTGATGAAGCTACTTCTGCACTCGACTATCACTCTGAAGCCGCCATCATGAGCAATATGGAAGAAATCTGTCGAGATCGCACCGTAATTAGTATTGCACACCGCCTCAACACCATTCGTCATGCAGATAACATTATTGTCCTTGATAAAGGCCAAGTATGTGAAAGCGGAACTCACAATGAACTGGTAGAGAAAGACGGGCTTTATGCCAAGCTATGGAAGCAACAAATAGGCGCCTAATTAGAAAACAAAAAAGCCGATAACACAAATAATAACGTCAACAGCGCTTGGGTTAGGCTTGTTGCAAATGATTGCAACAAGCCTACTATCTTCATTTCTAATAAAACCGATTTACACAATGTATCCCGTGCTAGATCATCGCAATAGTCGACACACTAATCCGTATTGATTTTACTGATCACGATATCATTCATACCTTCAATCATCATCAAAGATAACCACACTAGCTCATAAAGAGATTGTTCTTTCGTACTTAGAGATCCGGTATCCATTTTCATCTCATGATTAATCATCGGATTAACACTAAACTCACCCGTCTTAATGGCACTTAGCAGTTCTTCTGTCGCTCGTTCAATAACAGGATGTAAATGAGATAAAGCCTCACACTTAACATCATGACGAACTAATGGAACCAAGAGACAAAGGTAATGGCTGAGCTGACGATACAACACAAGTAACTCTTCATAATATTCAATATTGATATGCGTATATTGAGGTTCTTTTTGCATCTCAGAGAACACCAACTCTAAATCACTTTCTGCCGTTAATAAGGCAGCTCGTTTAGCACCAAGCATCGTAACATCGTATTTTTCATCGGCATTAAACAACAAGTGATTCGCATACAATAAAAAATCTTGGGCGCTTTCGATTCCTTTTATGGCCTGCAATCGGATTTCCTTTCCTCTCCATTGTGGCCAAAGAATACTAGACCCTATCAATACCACTAAGCTACCTAACACCGTATCTTCCAAACGAGGGAAAACGATGTCTAACCCTTGGTGAGCTAAAAGTTGATACGTAATAATCAGCAACATGGTTATACCACCAATAGCCAGTGAGTAATTCTTCATAATGTACAACATTGAAAAAGGAAGCAAAAACAAAACAATGCCACCCAATACAAAAACAGGAAGTCCTAATTTTAAAATTAAGATAGCCAATCCGCCCCCTAAGATCGTCCCTAAACAGCGCTGCCAAATACGGCTTTTAGTGGCAAGAAAACTAGGTTGCATCACCATTATCATCGTCAACACCACCCACTCAGGTTTTGTTACATCATAATATTCTGCAATACCCGTACCAACACTAAAAATCACCCCTACTCTAAAAACATAACGCCAAATAGGATGAGTGAGTGTCGGCCAACGCCACGTAAATTCAAACGGTTGGATTTGGTAAGAACGATCATAAACGGGCTTATCATCCACAATACGCTGCGATATATGAACGATAGTATATGCCCAGTGCTCAATTCGTGAACTGCCCTCTTGTTTCACTAAACCCGCTAACTGTTCCGCTTTTTCTAAGAGAGAAGATGGCATCGTTTCTCTTTTCGCGTTTGATAATATTTGCAACGATTTAGTCTGCAATAACGCTTGGCATTCTTGGCTCCAATTCACTAACGCGGCGTATTTCTCAGGATCCGTTTTAAACTGTTCTAACAAAGCAGGGTTAGTTGTGTGGCTACTCAATATAATTTCAAACAAATCTTGAGCTAAATACAGGTCAGTAAATATAAGGGCTTCATTATGCTTTTTTGACATGAACGCTTCAGATTGAAAAGCCTGTCTCAGTAGCCCAACAAGTGCGTGTTTATTATTTCGAATTTCGACGTCATCGTACTGCTTACCAGACAATACATTTTCACGTAATTGAATGTAATTAGCTAAATCATTATAGATAGCAGAGACACATACTTTTAATGCAAAATTCTTCCACACCGCAAACCATAACCAACTGCAGAGTGAGAAAATAAGAGGACCAAAAATCAAAAATGGATAGTGATACCCTGCCGCATCGGAGCGATACAACGAAAACGTCATGGCAGCAATAACTAAGCAAGACATCCCAAGCCGAGCCCAGAATGGCCCATTAATCGCAGGAATTGAAAACAAAATTGCAGCGATAAAAAAGACAACCCAATACGGGATCTGCAATTGAAGTAAACCATACGTGATCACTAAAGCCAGAGACCACATCGCACTGGTAATAAAGAAACGCTGCCAGCGCTTAGAGCCTGCGGTATCTAATCCACTAATAAAAGCCGCAGCAAATGTCATAATAAGCGTCACCGCAACACTCATTTGATTACATAAAAAAGCGATCAAAAATATGAAGATAATGATGGTGGTAATACGACAACCAAGGTTAATTGACGGTGAATACCACAGTCGCACGATGGGTTTCTTAAAAGAAATAATAGACTCCTTACCCTTTGAACAAAGACCGATGAGAGGTATTTATTTAAAGCAACATTAGTAACAGTGGCGATTAAAATATCTCATTGAAAAATAAGTATAATGCCTTTTCATTCATTATCAATATCCGTCATCAAGGGTAACTAGAAAGCCATCACATCATAAAGGAGAACCCCAATCATAAAACAAGTGTGACCAATACAGTCATTATATAGAGAGTTCATGTTCATTTAATAAAAAGAAAGTACACTGTCCTTTCTCTAAAATGATAGGAAATACAGTCTGATCCCATGAAAATCTTAACTATAAATAAAGAGAGTTACCGTAAGAAATAAAACCTAGTCATGGTTGGATTTATAGGATGCCTTGCAGGGTTAGCCTTATTGTTTGGGGCACTTCTTATTGCTTTATTTGGAGCGACACCAGACATTGATTCAGCATCAACGGGAAACTTTCATCTTAATCTTATCGGTGTGGTCCTCGCGGTAATCACAAGTGTCATACTCATTAATAAGGTGAAAACACACCAGTACTTCACCGAGATAATGTACGTTTGGCACATCAAAAAATTGCACAATCTTATCTATCGTAAATTCGCAAAAATTAAAGCAGCGGCAGAGCGTAACGATGTTGATGCATTAACCATTCTTGCGTTTTATTACACCACCCAAAAACAAGTGTTCGACTTAGACAACAATACGCTGACCATCACTTCAGTACAAAAAAACTTAAACGAACTGCATGAACAAGCCTCAACAATAAACTTAACGATTAATGCAGACAACTTTACCACCACATTAATTGATAAATTTTAGAGAAAAAAGCCTGTCTTTATCTCGATAACAGTAAAAGCAGGCTATTATTTTACAATTCAATAGCCTCATCAGTTCATTACACCCTTTTCCCGTAACATCATTTGTAAATTATTGAATGATTGCTCAAGCCCCTTTCTTAATTTAAAACGACCTGTAGCCACAATAGTCTTTTTAATTAGATAACTCTATCCAATGCTATTCGTGTGTGTGAAATTTTAATTGCCATAAATGTGACCAACTCTACACGTAATTTGTCATCGTTATCTCACAATTAAAATTTTGCATCACAAGCCATTGATTAACAAAAAATACCATGTGAGCATGCCTTTTTTATAAAATAAGAGCTAGTCATGAAAAAGTACCTATTCATTCTTCCGTTATTACTTGTAGGTTGTGATGACGATGATATCAATGCGAATAACAATACGGATGATGACGTTCAGTCTGTAATAGAAAAAACGCCAGAACTCATTGGGTTACTGCAATCACAAGAGACCATTAATGACCAATTTAGTGTGCTTTATGAACAATTTGAGCCTTTGTTAGATCGCAGTGATTCATTGACAGGGGTTGATGTTAATAATGATGGCATCAGAGATGATATAGAAGCGTTTATAGAGGCATTAGAAGTGGAAGAGCCTGTCCGCAACGCATTAAAACAAAATGCCCGTTATACTCAAGAAAACCTCTATTATGACTTTACCGAAAAAACAGACGCCAACATCAATAAAGCAATGACAATGGGGGCTAAATACGTCAAAGTTATAGCTTGTAAGGATTTTGTTAGTATTCCCGTTCGTGACGCAACCAACACAGGAAGAACCATCAGAGCGCTCACCTACAATACCAAAGCCCGTACCATGGCTTACCTTGCTTATAACCATTTGCAAAATGGTTCAGTAAGTACACTCCTTTCGGCAGAGGCACAATACTGTGAATAAACTAACCGTATCGATCATGATAGGCGCCTTACTTCCATTAAATGTAAATGCCAACTCATGCAACAATAATTAACTTTCCTATTTATTCACTTTTCTTCTTATTTAATTACATTCATTGTTATTTTAAAAATTACGTTATACCTAGATCATAATCACATGTTTTTATATTAAACTTATTGACATAAAGGACAGTATATTGATCGTCACTAAAAAATAAAATTAATAGTCCATTTGTTTCCGTTTAATTTGAAAATAAAAGTAATTCACCCTCTTTTAACAGAGGGTTAGTAATTATTATCGTAAATTTAAAAAGGTATTAACTCTTAAATTCACCTCATTTTTTTAATACAAAAAAATATTTTCAAATTAAATTTCACTCATCAATTCCCGCTCAAGCCTTACTCTAACTAGGTAGAAGTTAAAATTAACAAAAACCACAAAACAACCATGGAAATGATAATCATTTTCATTTAAGTTTTATCATGATAGATTCCAAACACTCTCAGAAATAAAGATAAATGATACATCTCAGTTAATTACATGGGATTTCATTCAACATTGATAAATGCACAGAGAAAAATATGGATACTAAATATTTTGAAAAAAACGCCAATAACGATACTCTCTTTAACCAAAGTAGTCTCTTAAGTAATGTGAATTTTTTTGATTCAAGCTCTTTAGAACATTATAAAGAAATCACAGAGTTAGGACTCAACACGCTTATTAAAACAGTAAAAGAAACATCACACCCTAATTCTGGGATCTCACCAGAAGAATTAAAGAACGCCTTCAAAAATATAGATTTAGATTCTCCTTTAATTGATATTAATGATGTTGTAGATGAATTGGATGAGCTTTACCTTAAACATGCCGTCTATTTCCATCATAAAGATTACTTAGCGCATTTAAATTGCCCTGTATTATTAACCTCATTATTAGCTGAGCAAATTAGCTGTGCGATTAATACCGCGGTTGAAACCTGGGATCAAAGTGCCGGTGGTACATTCATTGAACAGAAAGTAATAGATTGGCTTGCATACCGTATAGGTTATCTAAAGTCTGCCGATGGTGTATTTACCACTGGAGGCACACAATCTAATCTAATGGCACTGTTACTGGCCAGAGAGCAATGCAACACTAAACTTGATAACACCAAGAAAGCATCATTACCTACCAATACCAGTAAATTCCGTATTCTTTGTTCTGAATACAGCCATTATAGTATTCAAAAAGCGGCATTCGTTTTAGGCTTAGGTCAAGAGGCGGTAATTAGTGTTCCTGCTAACGCTCAGCGACAAATGGATCCGACTGCGCTTTCATCAACATTGGCATCACTGGTAGAGCAAGGATTAATTCCAATGGCCGTGGTTGCTACCGCTGGCACCACCGATTTTGGCTCTATCGATCCTATCGAAGAGATAGCTTCTCTTTGTCAGCAGTATCAATGTTGGTTGCATGTAGACGCGGCATACGGTGGCGTATTACTGATTTCAAATAAATTTCCTCACTTATTGAAAAGTATTGAACAAGCCGATTCTGTTAGCATCGATTTTCATAAATCATTTTTCCAACCTTTATGCTGCTCAGCCCTTATGGTGAGTAATGGTCAATCTCTTTCTCATCTTACCTATCATGCCGATTACCTAAACCCAAAACACCAAGCCGATAATGGTATTCCTGACCTTGCCAACAAAAGTCTTCAAACATCACGACGATTCGACGCTTTAAAGATTTGGCTTACTTTACGAGCTTGCGGGCCAGAAGCCATCGGTAAGTTATTTGATGACTTAATCCTTAATACTCAAGAAGTCTATCAACGCAGTCAGCACCTAACCGATATTAAGTTTGTTCAAGAGCCACAACTGACCACATTGGTATTTAGATTCGTCGACCAACGCCTTACCCCGACAGAACAGGACACCTGCAACAGGGCAATTAGAGAGGCGCTTTCTAAATCAAGAAGAGCGTTAATCGCAGCAACCGTGGTTAACGGTCGTCAATATCTCAAAATAACGATGTTAAACCCTCAAACCCCCGTGGACAGCATCGTTGCCGTATTTGAAGCCATTAATACGTGTGGTCATTCAATCACCGAGCAACTGCTTACCAATGTAAAACAAAGCGCCTAATAAAAAAGGATATCCAGTGAATAAAAATATATACGATATTTTAGGTGTCGGTATTGGTCCATTTAATCTTAGCCTTGCCGCCCTTTCTTCCTCTGTTCCTGACTGTAAAAGCATTTTTCTTGATGCTCGTAGCCACTTCGATTGGCACCCAGGGATGATGTTAGAGGGCACAAGATTACAGACACCTTTTATGTCTGACCTTGTCACAATGGCTGATCCAACCAATGAATACAGTTTTCTTAACTACGCAAAATTAAATGATCGTCTGTACCCTTTTTATATAAGAGAAAACTTCTTTTTAGCCAGAGAAGAATACAACCATTATTGCCAATGGGCTTGTAACCGCCTATCAAACCTAAAGTTTAACAGCTGCGTCATCCATATTGATTATGATGAAAATGAGGCGATATATTGCGTAAAAACACAAAACACGTTACTGGATCGTGAAGAAACTTATTACTGCCATCATTTGGTTCTCGGCACTGGAACACAGCCTTACCTGCCTGATTTTTGTAGTCAACAGGAACCGAAAGTGACCCACTCTGCTCACTACCTAATGAATAAAGCAGAATTAAAAGCGTCTACCTGCATCACTGTTGTTGGTAGTGGTCAAAGTGCGGCTGAGATTTTCTATGATTTATTAACCGACATCGACGTAGAAAAGTACCGTCTTCGTTGGCTAACGCGTTCTCCTCGATTCTTCCCATTGGAGTATACAAAACTCACATTGGAAATGACGTCACCAGAATACATCGACTATTTCCATCAACTTGAACCAGAGCAACGCCGAGTATTAATCCAGAAACAAAAGCACCTATATAAAGGCATTAACGCCGATTTGATTAATGATATTTATGATCTTTTATACATTAAACAGTTATCACATGACTTTACTGTTGAAATGATGACGAACGTTTCTGTTCACTCTTTATCAAGCGAACAATCACAGGTAACGCTTCATTGTCTGCACACTGAAACTCAACATAATTTCGAACTACAGACTCAACACATTGTGATGGCAACGGGTTATGAATATCAATTACCTCAATTTCTAGATGGCATTTGCGCGCATTTACGCTTTGATTCACATGGAGAACTTGATGTTCAGCGAAACTACAGCGTTGATAGAAACAACAAAATCTTCGTACAAAACGTTGGCTTACATACTCATGGGCTGACTTCCCCAGATCTTGGAATGGTGTGCTATAGAAACGCGACCATTTTGAATCAGGTACTTGGCAGAACCCACTACAAAGTAGAAAAATCCATCGCCTTTCAGCAATTCTCTCCTCCAAATTGCGAAAGTCATTTATATAACGCAACCACTGAACACTCACTCTAATAAAGAGATAACGATGACAGATTTCACAGCCAAAGCTCAATGTAGCTTTACGGATCGTTACGCGCCAAAAAAAGACCAATTAATCAATATCTCTGAATTTGAGTTCAGAAATTACAACGAAGACACCGATTTTAGCGTTATTAATCAATGGTTATCTCAGAGTTATTCATCGTATTGGGGAATGAATGAACTTACCGAAGATCAGCGCAACCTTGAGCTAAAAAACACAGCCCATAAATTTGGACTGGTGGGACTAAAACGCGGAAAAATACTGTTTTATACCGAGCTATATCATCCAGCGAAAGACGAAATAGGTGAGCATTACCCAGTTCAAGAAGGTGACTGTGGCATGCACTTGATTATCGCTCCCGTTGATATTCCAGAGCATCGTTTAAGTCAAAACGTCATTACCGCAATCTCGTCATTAATTTTAGAACACCTGCCTTTTACAAGGCTCGTTGTTGAACCGGATATCCAAAATGAGAAAGTACACCGTTTAAACCACTTAATAGGTATTGAGTACAGTCAAATCGTTCCGCTTAACAGCAAAACCGCAAAATTAGGGTTTGCTACTAAGTCACAATTTTTGCAGTCACAAGGGAAAGTATCTTCAATGAAAAATAGCAGTAAGAATCCATCATTATCACTCGCCACTTCTCATTTAACGACAGAGTATTGGCATAAAGCGAATCAACATTTAATCGCGAAAATGATCACCGAGTTGAGCCATGAGCAAATCATCACACCGATAAAATTAGATGATGCATCAAATGCACAAGCCGCCTCTTGGTGTATCACCTTCAACTCGGATACGGGAACGTCTGAATACCTCTTTCGTGCACGCCAATATCAACTCGATCATTTATTTGTTGAACCACAATCAATCACTTGCACTAAAGATGATAAAAACCAACCTCTTGATGCCGTCTCTTTTATTCTTTCTTGTCGTCACCTTCTTGAGATCAGTGATGCATTGTTACCTACGTATTTAGAGGAAATCACTAGCACGCTATACAGCAAAGCCTATAAGCTCATGCACCAAAATAAGACCTCAGCTCAATTAGCGAATGCAAGCTACCAAGAGATTGAAGCTGCCATGACAGAAGGTCATCCAGTATTCATTGCGAATAACGGCAGAATTGGCTTTGATATGTTAGATCATGTTGAATTTTCACCAGAAAGTGGACAATCATTAAATTTACAATGGATTGCAGTGCTGCGTGAAAAAACAAGCTTTGCCGTCATCGAATCATTAAGCTACGACCGCCTAATTTTTGATGAATTAGGTCAATCACAACTGAATGAGTTCAATCAACAACTCTCTATGCAAGGGCTTGAACCATCACATTATTACTTAATGCCCATCCACCCATGGCAATGGCGAGAAAAAATATCACGTATCTTCGCCGCTGATATCGCCAATCAGTATGTAGTTCCTCTTGGCACGACGGAAGATAAGTATCAAGCACAGCAATCTATTCGAACCTTTTTTAACCTTTCTTCACCAGAAAAGTGCTATGTGAAAACCGCCTTATCGATTTTAAATATGGGCTTCATGCGTGGGTTATCTCCGTATTACATGAGCCGAACACCGGCTATCAATACGTTCATTGCAAACCTCATTGAAACCGATCCCTACTTTGCTAAAAAGCAATTTTTTGTTCTTAAAGAAGTCGCGGCAATAGGCTATCACCACAGCTACTATGAGCAAGCTACTCGCACTGACAATCCTTATAAAAAAATGCTTTCTTCTTTATGGCGTGAAAGCCCATACGCACCAGATCAACATGGCAATGTATTGGTAAACAAGCAGCAAAAACTACTGACAATGGCTTCATTACTGCATGTTGATGACCAAGGAAAAAGCCTGATATCAGCGTTAATGGCCGATTCGCCGTTGTCTGATCATAACTGGCTTAAGCAGTACATGGATCTTTATCTACAACCTCTTCTGCACAGCTTTTTTGCTTATGATCTTGTCTTTATGCCACACGGTGAAAACTTAATTTTAGTACTTGAAGACAACAGCCCAATCAAAATAATCATGAAAGACATCGGGGAAGAAGTGGCCATTTTAAATGGAGAAAAAACTCTACCAAATGACATGAATTGCTTGGCAGTTGATCTTGAAGACCCAATGAAACTTAACTACATTTTGCTCGATATTTTTGATTGTATTTTCCGATTCATCGCTCCATTGCTTGAGCAACAAACTCAGGTTAGCGAATCTGATTTTTGGGAGATAGTTGCCGATTCAGTCAAAGACTACCAACAAGAACACCCACAATTTGATGCGAAATATCAACGTTACGATCTGTATTGCAGCTCGTTCGCCCGTACCTGCCTAAATCGAATTCAACTAAACAATAATCAGCAAATGATTGACCTTGAAGATAGAGAAAAGAACTTACGTTTTGCTGAGGATATTGCAAACCCTCTCGCTCTATTTGCTAAGACTCATCGCATTATTTAGTTCACTGACTTTTAGGCCAAACAATGACATTGAATACGAACATGACATCACCAAAAATACCGACATACTCACTTTTCTATGGGTTATCTTGTGTTTTAACGTTGCCAGTAATGGCAGAGGACAATGATAACGAGGCAATGGAAGTAATGACCATTACCGCGCATAAACAAGAGATTGCCAGCTATAAAACAGGTGAAACCTCAACCTCAACAGGGATGGATTTATCCTATTTAGAAACACCACAATCTGTAACTGCCGTGAACGAACAAGCCATGAAAGATCAGCAACTAAACAGTGTTGTTGATGTAATGAACAGCGTATCGAGTGTTTACGCTCGACCTATGGACAACGACAGATACACCGTCTCTGCTCGTGGTATGGAAGTAAGCACCATTCTTTATGATGGCGTTCCTATCACCTATGACACCCGTTTCAATTACGGTGATAACCTAATGGATACGGCGATTTATGATCGCGTTGAAGTGGTTCGCGGTGCGAACGGATTAATGATTGGTGCAGGCGAGCCTTCAGCCTCTATCAACCTTATTAGAAAACGTCCTACTCACGACTTTAATGCCAACGTTAGCGTAGGCACGGGATCTTGGAATTTAAAACGAGGGGTCGTTGATATCTCTGGCAGCGTAAATACTGATGAAAGTATTAGAGCTCGTCTTGTTGCTGTCCATCAAGAACGTGAGTCCTACTTAGACAGATACGAACAGAAAAGAAGTACATTATATGGCGTTATTGAAGCCGATTTAACCACTGACACTTTACTAACGGTCGGTACCGATTATCAATATAACGAGCCAAAAGGCACCATGGCGGGAGGACTTCCCCTCTTTCATAGCGATGGTACGAGAACGAATTACAGCACATCAGCAACCACAGCGCCTGACTGGGCATCCGCTGAAACCACAGCGTTAAATTCATTTGTCAGCCTAGAGCATAGCTTTAGCCCAGATTGGGTAATAAAAGGAACGTATACCTATGGTGATAACAGCTTAGATTTCAATTACTTGTGGCCGACAGGTTTTCCTGACCCAAAGACAAATGAAGGCATGGTTCCTGGCACCATTAATTATATTGAGGGAAATCGAAAAATTAATAATCTTAATCTAACTCTCAAAGGTCATTTTTCTCTGTTTGGACAAGATCATCAAATGATCGCCGGTTTCAACAATCAAAAAATGACGTTCGAGAATACTTACTATAAAGGGCTAAACGCACAATCAGAGGTCGGTGATTTTACTGACCCAAATTGGTCTTATCCAGAACCGGAATGGAGCAGAAAAAAAAGCTGGGAATCAACAGGAGAAGCCAAACAACAAGGGATCTATGTCGCCTCACATATCAATGTAACTGACCAGTGGTCTTTCGTTCTTGGTGGACGATTGAGTGACTGGGAAACCGATATGAATGACTTTGGAACCCTTCATAAAAATAAAATCAGTAATGAATTTACCTCATACGTTGGGACGACTTATGCAATAACCCCCATTGTTGCGGTATACGCCAGTTATTCTGATATTTTCACACCGCAAAACGTAAAAGGTAAAAATAATACGTATCTCGATCCTATTAAAGGAAAGAACTATGAAACAGGAATTAAAGCAAGCCTCTTGGATGATCAGTTAAACCTTTCTCTTAATGGCTTCAACACGTTACAGGATAATTTAGGAATAAAAACTGACGACGTCGATCCAAACACAGGAATGCCTATTTATCGTGGTGTTGATGGTACAGAAACCAAAGGGTTCGAGTTTGAAACCAATGGCGCTATCACTGATGATTGGAACTTAACGATTGGCTACACCCATTTCAAAATAGAAGACCCGCAAGGAAATAGATTAAAAACAGATATCCCTAACAAACAACTCAAATTATTCACCACTTATGAATTAGATGACCTTTTAGAAGGTCTTCAAATTGGTGGAGGAGCGCGTTGGTACAGCAGTATTTATAAAGAAGTAAGCGGTATACCTAATGTTGGAGATACCAAAGTAAAACAAGACAGTTACGCGATATACGATGTAATGGTGCGATATGAGGTAAACAAAAAACTTAACGTCAATGCGAATGTGAAAAACCTTTTTGATAAAGAATATTACAGCCAGATGGGGATCTATAACCAATATCACGCAGGTGAGCCTCGTAATATAAGCGTGAATGTTGACTACCAATTTTAAGACCAACGCTGTTCATTAATTTATCTCAAATTTACTTGGAGGCCCCTACCGTAAGGTAGGGCGACATTTTATAACTATATTGAAATGGCCAAAAGCAATCTCTCTGCTGTTTATATTGCTGAGTAGCCACAGTGCTGCCATCCCCTTAAACCAAATAAGCAGTTCCCCATTCCCTGTCACCATTAAAACCGCGCATGGAACCGCGGTTATTCCTACTCGTCCGCAACGCGTCATCACTCTAGGTGCAACAACCGAAGATTGGTGCTTACTCTTAGGCATTGTGCCTATCGCCATTGAAGCTCATTATTGGGGTGGTGACAGCAAAGGTTATCTACCTTGGTTTAAACAAGCCGTCCTAGAACAAGAAAAAGCCTTACCCTCAGTACTCAATAGCTACCCTGAACTCGATATCGAGCATATTTTATCATTAAAACCTGACCTAATTTTAGCGCCACAATCTGGGATCACACTCGAAACGTTTAACCAATTAAACAATTTTGTTCCTGTTGTTGCTTATCCAGATCAACCTTGGCTTACCCCTATCGATAAGCAAGTTACCCTCATTTCAACGGCTTTAGGAAAAACAGAAGAAGGAGACGCCCTGCTTGTTAAATTACACCAATACCTTGCTTCACTTGCCGATGAAAACCCTCAATTTAAAGGTAAAAAACTGGCGTATATTAATGCAGGAAGTCGATTCGGTAATCTTGCGTTGTATGTACCTGGCGATCCACGTATCGACTCTCTACTCGCTCTCGGCTTTATACAACTTCCTGAAGTCAAAGACATAAAACCAACTCGTGGACATTTCACGGCCAACATTGGTTTAGAGCACTCCGATATATTTAATGATGCCGATCTCATTATTAGTTGGTATGAGTCTGAAAAAAGCAAACAAGCCGTTGAAAAAATCCCGCTTTTCTCACACATCAACGCCGTTAAGCAAGGACGATATCTTGCGATAACCGATCCCTCAATTGTAATGGCGACGTCCTATGGCAGTTTGCTCAGTTTGGAATGGATAATGCCCGCGTTTATTCCAAAAATCAAAGAGGTTATGGGTAAATGAATAACGCAGATAACCAATTAACTAGTACACCTGACTTGGCTATTCTCCCTTCTTTAATCAGCAGAAATAAAAAGGTCACTACCACATTAATATTGCTAATTATATTAAGTTTTTCTGCAATTATTTCTGGGCTTCTTTTAGGAACAACAACCCTATCTCCCTTTTATCTACTGCGCTTATTCAGTGAAAATAATCTCAATCACGATACTCTTATTATACAAGCTCGACTCCCACGAGTTCTGATTGGTTTATTGGCTGGAATGTCATTAGCAATGGCAGGCTGCGTCATGCAAGCCTTAACTCGAAACCCTTTAGCTGATCCGGGTTTACTCGGTGTAAATGCGGGAGCGAATGCCTCAATAATAACACTCAGCTTATTATCATTCAGTGCCAACTGGCCTCTTTTTTGGTTAGCTATTCCTGGTGCGTTACTCACGAGCGTGATGGTCTACTTATTGTCACGAGGCCACAATCAATCCCCAACAAGACTTATCCTATCTGGTGCCGCCATTAGTGCCGTATTAGGTGCTTATGTGCAAGCAAGAGTCATCGTAAACCCATCGCTTTTTAGTGACCTAAAGTATTGGATGTCGGGGTCATTATCAGGACTCCAACTGTCTGATATTAATACGATATGGCCTTACTTTATTATCGCTACTGTCATTCTTCTTCTATTAGCTCCTGCTTTAAATTTACTCTCTATCGATAGAAACATTGCGATATCCTTGGGGGCGAATTTACGATGGCAACCGCAACTAGGTTGGCTTGGCGCTACGATTTTGTGTGCAGCCTCAACCGCCACCGTCGGGTCACTGACTTTTGTTGGTTTAGCGTCCGCCCACCTTTCTCGATTTATTGCCCCACTGGATTTTCGCTGGCAACTGCCCATATCGGCACTCATTGGCGGTAACCTTGTTGTCATTGCTGATGTGATCGCTCGAACACTCATGCCTCCGACAGAGCTTATTACTGGTATCGTTGTCGCTATGCTCGGCGCTCCTTTTCTCTACCTCGCTGTGAGAAGAGACCAAATGAAAAAGTCGTCATCAATAACACCTTGTAAACGACGTCTGAAGAGAAACTCAAATGAAAACTAATTTAGTCTCAACATGGCAGTTAGGGTCAATCGTAATACTGGCCCCAAGCAAAAGGACACTCAACGCCGCAATCATGGCGATGATATCAATCGCTCTATTCCTAACTTTTAGTTTAATGTTAGGCAAGCATGGCATGACACCTGATGATTTTATAACGCTATTTAAAAGTGAAGCGACCCCATACCAAGATTGGCTGTTTTGGCAATCCAGATTACCAAGGGCTTTGTGTGCCATCGGAGCCGGTGCCGCGCTCGGTATTTCTGGGGCAGTATTTCAAACGTTAACTAAAAATCCATTAGGCAGCCCTGACATTATTGGTATAAACGCCGGAGCAAGTGCTGGCGCAGTATTGTGGTTATGGTTTTTGCCAAATCAACCAATAGCTATTGGTGCGTTACTCGGTGCCGTCTCTGTTTTAACGATCATGCTGCTCGCATTAGGGAAATCGTGGCAATTATCACGACAACTGGTTCTGCTTGGGATCGCCATCAATGCCTTTGCTGTCGCGACCGTTCAACTCATTTTAACTCTGGTTCAACGAGAACAAGCTCAGCAGCTTTTTGGTTACCTTAGTGGCAGTTTAGCCAACCGAAATTGGCAAGACGTTTCCGTCATCTTCATGACTCTTATTATTTTTGTTCCACTGCTTCTTCTGCTCGCTCGTCGCCTGTCTCTTCTTACCCAAGGTTATGACAGTGCAATCGCGCTAGGAAGCCGCGTCGATACAACACAATGGCAAGCGCTGCTTCTTGCTTCTGGACTTGCGCTTGGTGCCGTACTGACTGTTGGGCCTGTTGCCTTTGTTGCTTTAGTCGCTCCGCATCTTGCACGTTTTGGTCACAGCCGATTAGCGCTCTTAAGATCCGCCATTTATGGCAGCCTACTCCTTCTTGTTTCTGACACAATAACCCTCACCCTACCCGGTTTATTTCGAATGCCAGTAGGCGTACTCACCGCATTGATTGGTGGACTCTATCTCGTGGCTTTATTAAGCCGACAAGTCACCAATAAATAAGGATGAATAAATGCAAAACAATAACGAAATAACCAAAACATTATCAGCTCATCACGTTTCATTAAGCTACAGTGAAGGGCAAATAATCAACCGTATGCAACTGGCTATTCCAGCTAAAAAACTGACAGTGATTCTTGGTCCAAACGGCTGTGGGAAATCGAGCTTACTCAAAATGTTAAGTCGCATAAAACACCCCGATGAAGGGTGCATTCTTTTAGGTAAAGAGAACATTTTAAAAATGAACAGTAAGACACTCGCGCGTGAACTTGCTCTATTAGTTCAAAAGCCCGAATTACCTGAGGGGATAGAGGTTATCGAACTCGTCAGCCGCGGGCGTTACCCACACCAAAAAATGTGGCAGCAATGGTCGCTAGATGATGAAACCGCCGTTCAAGAAGCGTTGTTCGCCACAGGGTTAACCGAGTTAATACACCGTCCTGTTGCCAGCTTATCTGGCGGACAACAACAGCAAGTTTGGTTAGCAATGGTACTCGCTCAAAAGAGTAATATCTTAATGCTTGATGAACCGACCTCTTTTCTTGATATACGTGCGCAACTTTTGGTGATGAACTTTTGTCTGTCTCTACGAGATCAAGGAAAAACATTGGTAATGGTGCTGCATGATATTAATCAGGCCTTTAGATACGCCGACAATATCATCATGATGCACGAGGGGAAAATAGTGGCGGAAGGAAAACCTGAAGACCTCGCGAACCCCGACATTATTCACACGGTCTATGGGGTAAACACCACCATTATCACCGACCCAGAATCTCAAACCCCCATGATTATCCCCAAAAAAGATCCTTCTATCGAACCACTCTATTCCTTTTCTTAATAAGCCTGCTGGTTGAATTTAGCATTCATCATTTAAGAAAAAATAGACAAAAAAAAGCCTGCCTTTCATTAAAGAATAAAGGCAGGCTGTATCGTTCGTTATTTCACTATCGAATCGATTTCATCAACCAGTCCAACACGGGATCTTTTTCGCGTGAAATTGAAAGCGCTTTAGGAATAAACTTAGGAGCAGGTAATATATTACGAGCAATCAATTCATCCAAAATAGGTTTAAATTCAAACCCAGTTTTGCCTAAGAATAAAGACGTTAAATCTTCTTTCTCGTACATGTGCAATGCATCACGTAGACCTTTTAGATACAAGTAATCTTTGGTAAAACCGCCACCACGATAAGCCCGAGCCGTTATCGTAAACGCACTGTCATCACTTTGGTCATAATCGTGTTTCAAGCAATGGAATGTTTCAGAGAACGAATCCCCTTTCACCATTTTATGAACCGCAATAACGCGCAATGCCAGCGTTTTTAAGCGTCCTAAATTGAAGCTACCCGATAAGTGCTCACATAAAATAGCAAGCCCTTCTTGAGTGTGGGTATTGCCTGGTAGACCTAATGTTAAGATCTTCAATGGTTGTTGCTCGGCATTAATGCTCGTCACCATGTGCACACCCAATTCGTGATGAATTAAGGCATCCAAATCTTTCTTGCCAAACATCACTCCCGTATTCACTTTCAGTGTTTTTCCGCTCACCATTGCTCTTGCAATTAATTGTGTTGAGCCGATCACTTTACACTTAAAGCCATACTCGTCAGCCGCTTCATGAAACGCTACCATCGCCTCTTTCGGTGTTACCGTCTGCGCTTCTGGCTCGTCATACTCTTTTGCGTGAAGAATAAAGTTGGCGTTAGCAATGTCTTGATCATCTGGCTGACCGTAATAGCGAAGCGAATTATACAAGAAATCGTCCGTACCAATACTGGTCAACAAATCGATTCTCACCGCAAGCTGATCGATCACTTTACGGTACAATTTCTGCAAATCAGCATCACGAATGTCATCAACGGGTAGACGATACAATTGCTCTCTGAACAAGTACGGATCGATGTCTAATTGTTTATATGTAAAATTCGGTTCATACGTAAACGGCTTCGTTAAGAAACGGCGTTTTTCTTGACGTAAATTACTTGGGTTAATGTAACTCAGCGTATTGATGCCTTTGGCAATCTTAAATAACGCGCGGTCTACCTTGTACGCTTCTGCTGATAAAGTAGACGCTAATATTTGCCCTGGCGTTACTTTCTTTTTTGCACCTGAACGACGAGAAAGCATGGCGGCAACGTGACCACTGATCACTGTTTTTAGCTCTTCTTTCAGTTTCTCAATCACCAAAGGAAAACTTTCTCCTCGGCTTTCATCCATATAGATTTTCTTCACGCCTAATGGGAAGATAACGGTTTTTGAGAAGTGTTCTTTAACAAACGTCGCTTGATAGCCAAGACCGGTGCATACGCTATTTTCTTGTGCATCAACATCAATATTTGGTAATTCAACATGATTCAAACGATCCAATAAATCGTTAATTTTTTTACGCCAGCGACGCGCATTAATTTGTTTTGTTCCCACATTAAACGTAGGGATCGCTTCATCTGTGCTTTGATAATTGTACGAACGAAGATCATACACAGAACAAATGCCAAACTCATTTTCTAACGTGGTGAGTAAGCAATGTAAAATTCGGTAATACGTCGCGTGTTTTGACTTACTCAGTTCACTTTCTTTTTCTGCTAATGGCGATGTCCATACGTTATCAATGCACGTCGCTTCCGTTTTATCTATATCGTATTCATAGCGAGAATCTAGTGCCAATAATACGATTGGTAATGACGAAATAAAATCACCAGAATACGGCGATTCTTGCACATAGCGCTCGCTGTCTGACAACGTACATAGCTCACTCAATGACGCACGCATTTCATGACCGTTATGCACCGCAGTCGCAAGGTAAGGCTGATATTCGCTGATTCGAAGGGTAAGGCCACCATCCGATAATGTCGCTTCAAAAGGAATTAGGTTTTGAATTTTATTTACTATTTCACTCTCAGAAAGAATCTGCATCATTAATCCTTTTTCTACATCCATTTTATTGTTGTTTACTTCTTCTTTCATACTCACAACATGTTCCCCAAATTAATGATTTACGTTGCAGTCTGATCCGATTTTAGCGATTAACTGACTGTATTGCTTTATTCAATATATTTACCTACCGCTTTTAGTTAGCCATAGGATTGCGTATTTATAAAGCGACCTTTAAGCCGCCTTATAAAAATGGCCTCTCGATGAGGAGAAGCCATTAGAGTTTATGTTTGGTTTGCGATCAGAGATCACAGACTAATCGTCATCACCATCGGAGTGACCATCTGTATTATCTGAACGCTGTGTACCACATAATGTGTACAATTTTGGTTTTGTGTTACTTAATTTTAGATATTTAAGCCAACATAGAGTAAATTCAGAGGTAGACTTCTGTTCTGATGCTACTTCTTGAAGAAAAATGCTCTCTCGATCACTAATAGGTACCATAGAGCCTTCAGATAAGGCTTTCATCGTACGGCCGTAACTTTCAAGAATTGCCGCTTCTTTAATAGTGAAACCACTGCGGCTGAACCCTCTTTTAAAGCGGGCATCATCATAGAATTTTGAACTTGTTCTCATCGCTTATTCTTTAATTATAGGAGATAAGCGTATATTTAGTTCAGCTGATGGATTATGTAAAACGAAAAAATTTCGTCCTTTCGATAAAACTTTTTTATGGTCAGGCTAACCTTTAATTATGGGATGAATTCTTTGGACACTGATTTACTTAAAACCTTCTTAGAAGTGACAAAAACGCGTCACTTTGGCCGTGCTGCTGAGCACTTATTTCTCACTCAATCCGCGGTCAGTTTTAGGGTTCGACAATTAGAATCTCAGCTAGGTAATCCTCTGTTTACTCGTCAGCGCCATAACGTTCAGTTAACGGCAGCCGGAGAGCGATTATTACCCTATGCTGAAGCCATTTTGCAAACGTGGGGCAGGGCAAAACAAGATGTCGCATTAACTGAGGATTACAATTCTCAAATCGCCATTGGAGCGAGCCCACTGTTTTGGGAATTTGATGGTATTTCCGATTGGATCAATGGCATTTATGCGTCTATTCCCGGCCTTGCTTTGCGCTTAGAATCGATTCGTCGCCAAGATTTATCAAAATCTTTACTTGATAAGAATGTCGATCTATTTATTACCAGTGAACCTCCGAAGATTGATGGTTTAGGCGTATTAAAGATCCGTGATTACCAATTACAACTCGTTTCTCATGATCCAGATTGTCAATTAAAAAGCAGTCAAACGCTTCCTTTGGTGTATCTCGATTGGGGCGCTAAGTTTGCGATTCAGCACAGTAAGATACCCGAGCTACAACGCACGCCAATTTTGCATACGCACTCTTCTCGAATGGCGTTAGATTATTTGATAGCAAACTCTGGGGTTGGTTATTTGCCTGCGCCAGTTGTGAACCAGAGCATTGAAGATGGCGATCTTTACGTCGTTGATAACGCCCCCATCATGGAGCAGCATCTGTACTTAGTATGGAAAGAGAAAAGCGAGAAATCAGAATTGATCGAACGAATCTTAAATATAAAGCCGAATAATGTCGCGGAAAGTGTTCAATAACAAAATAGATAAAATGAAAGCAGTGACATCGCACTGCTTTCTTTTCGTTTGATACTATTTGATTGGTCTTTTAGTATCCTTTCTTACGTTGGCGAGACTCTGTTTGAACAGAGTGAATCATTCTACCAAGCGCTCTGTCTTTTAAGCGTTTTTCCGCTAACGTTTCACTGTTCAACGCTTGCTCACGCATTAATTTTTGATAGCTGACAAAACGACGAAACTCTAGCTCCCCCTCATTCAAGGCTTTTTGGATTGCACAACCCGGCTCATTATTATGCGTACAGTTCCCAAAACGGCATTGGTCAATGAAATACGTAATTTCATGGAAAGTATCGCTCACGCCTTTCTCACAATCGCTTAATTGCAGCTCTCGCATTCCAGGAGTATCCATTAGCAACCCGCCTTGTGGCATCCACTTCAATGCGCGTGAGGTCGTTGTATGTCGACCTTTGCTATCATCTTCTCGAATACCACCAGTTGCTTGTGCGTCTTCTCCCATTAAGGCATTAACCAGTGTTGATTTCCCAACACCTGATGAGCCCAATAGCGCGATAGTTTTTCCTTGTGCACAATATCCCGTCAGTTCTTTGATATGCTCACTGTCTAGTGCATTAATCGCATGAACCATCATGAATCGATTTAACGTTTGTACTTGGTAGCGTTTTTCCTCGCTGTCATCACACAAATCTGCTTTAGTCAGTATAATCACAGGTTCTACATCAGCTTCTTTAGCCATTGCTAAATAACGCTCGATACGGCTTAAATTGAAATCATTATTTAATGAACAAACAATAAATAAACTATCAACATTAGAGGCAATAAGTTGATTATCCACCTTAGAGCCCGGTGCTTTACGTTGAAATAATGATTGGCGTTCCAACCCTCTTTCTAACTTTAGTTGCTCATCAAACAAAACCCAATCACCAACACACACACGATCACTGTTCGGTGTTTGTAGTAAATTAAATTGGCCTTGTTCGCTCAATACCACCACACCACTTCGATGTTGTTCTATCACTCTACCTATTCGCAGTTCGGTCAGTTCCTCTAACGTTAGCTGCTGCTGGAAAAATGGACGCCATCCAAGTTGAGGCAATGAAGGTAGTAAATTCATGTTGATCTTCCTTTGGGCATCTTGCCCATAATCTTAAGGTATATGAAAGTCCGTAACTCTCGGCAAAGATAATAATCACTTTGCAATAAAAAAGATTGAAGAAAACCGACAATTTTGAAATTTAATTACATCTTTAAGATGATAATTTACTGCCTTTCACCGATTTATTATGCCTTTGTAAATAAATACTAGGATCAAGGTTATTCGCTTGTTTTATATCAGCTATATAACCATTATAATTATTTTTATTTCCCTATAGTTTAAAGACGCTGCTTTCTTATGGAGTAAGAGATTGAACGAATTCCAAGACTTATCATCCCAGATTGATCCCCTATTTAATGCAGACCCACAGCAGCAAGTCGAATTACTCGGTGAGTACGTTGAACATGGCTTAGACAACGGTTCTTTTGCCCGTATTTTAGAAGCCTTCCCCGTTGACCAACGTGTGCAATTGTGGCGTCGTCTGCCATTAGAAATGCACATTGATGTATTAACCGAAATGCGTGCTGACGCGCGTGTTGCTATTCTTGAAGCACTATCAGAAGCTGAGCTAAATTTCACGCTCGCTAAACTGGATAACTTATCGTTAATTGAATGGGCAGAGTCTCTACCTGAAGATATTTTCAGCCTTGCTTTGCAGCTTATCAACCGTGATGAGTTGGATCTATATGACGACGCAAAACAGTACGAAGACGATGAAGTTGGGCATTGGGCTGATAGAAAAATTGCGACATTGCCTTTTAATGTCAGTGTTGGGCGAGCTAAAAAGCTGTTAAAAACCAATTTATTTGAATCTCATCAATACATGTACTTAATTAACCGTGCTCATAAGTTTCACGGTATTGTGCAATACACCGATATTTTAATTGCTGACGATTCAATAAAAATAAATACCCTTAAAATTGAAGATTGCCTAGCGCTTAATGTGCATCAGCCATTAAGTGAGAGTATCGAAGCCATTGAACACTCTGTCGTCCCCAGTGTGGCGATCATTGACGATGAGAATACGTTAATTGGCCAACTCGATTGGCAGTTTGCGATTAACACTCAACGTGAAATTTATGAAACCCGCTTAATGGCCGGTACGGGTATGGATGAAGGCGATGATCTATTCTCCCCTATCTTTCGAAGTTCTAAAAAACGTGGGCTGTGGCTAGGTATTAATTTATTAACCGCCATCCTCGCCTCAATTACGATTGGATTATTTGAAGATGTGATCACTCAAGTGGTTGCACTTGCGGTATTGATGCCGATTGTGGCTTCAATGGGTGGTATTGCTGGTAGTCAAACATTAACCTTGATGGTTCGTGCCATGGCGCTCAATCAAATCACCCCCGGTAACCGCTTTACCTTATTAAAAAATGAGTTGGGAATTGGATCAATTAACGGGTTGTTATGGTCGTTGATTATCGGTGGTCTGGCTGGCGCATGGTTTCAATCGTTCGCTTTGGGAGCCACCATCTCCCTTGCCATCATTATCAACATCATTACAGCGGCGCTATTTGGCGTCCTTATTCCTATCACATTAGATAAGTTTAAATTAGATCCTGCATTGGCCGGTTCCGTCATATTAACCACGGTTACTGATGTTGTAGGCTTCTTTGCTTTCTTAGGCACCGCAAGCCTTGTCATGATGTAATTTCTCAAGCACTGGGTTGCACAAGCGCCCAGTGTTTTTTCATTCCACCTAACCATCACAACCGCTAATCTCATCTTCTATTCAAATACTCAGTATCAAATCACTTCCCTCAAAATTTAGCCCGCTCGCTCACCGTATTTATCTCTAACCAATTATCTGTCATTGCACTTTTATTATTCAGATTTTACGAATAATCATTTCGAATATTACTCAATTATCAAAATTAAACGAATAGATATAATAGTTATCATTAGGCAATAACGACAACAGTGAAGACTAAAAACCGAACTTATATCAAAGGATATAATCATGAACACATCAAATGAAACACACACAAAACCAATTTTAAATCAAAGTGTTATTGATAATATACCTTTTGATTTTTCAGCTAACGACATTGAGATTTTTGATTGTAAAACATTATTGATATTAGAAAGTTCATTGATCATTTCTGCTTGTGCTTTCTACCAAATTTTATTTTAAATAAATACCGTCTCATTTCTGTATGAATAAATGGTATACGTTTAAAAACACCTTACGAAATAACAAAGAGAAACAAATCATGAGCGAAGTTCATTCTTATCACCTATCGGATAATCTGTTATGAAACATAAGATAACCCTCGGGGCCACTAACCTTTCTTTTCACCAACTCACGGCATCAATAATTACTCATGTTTTAGTAGAGATGGGATTCGAAGTAGATCGAATTTACTCCCCACATCAAGACAACTTTGAGAAATTAAAATTAGGCGACATTGATATGCTGGCTTCTGCTTGGCTTCCCTCTAGTCACGGTATATATAAATCTGATGTAGAAGAGACGGTAGAGTTACTTGAATTAGGGCTGCATTATAAGCCATACGCACTCTGGGGCGTACCAGATTACATCCCTGAAGAATCCGTATCTGAAATAAATGATTTATTAAAACCTGAAGTGCTTTCATGCATGAATAAAAAAATTCAAGGCATTAACCCAGGTGCTGGTATTACTCGATTTTCTATCAAAATGATGGATGCATACGACTTAAGCCATGCAGGTTACATCTTCCATACAGGAAGTGAAGAAGATTGCTTTGCCGCATTCGAACAAGCCGTTGAGAATAAAGAATGGGTTATCGTTCCATTATGGAAGCCACAATTTTTACACCATAAATACACTATTCGTGAAATTTCCGAGCCAAAAGGTTTATTAGGTATCGTCGATCGCGCCGTGTTATTACTCCGACAAGATCGCGCAACTTATTTCACTCAAGAACAAATTCGAAGATTAGATTCACTTACATTCTCCAATGAGATTATCGCGGCTCTCGACTATCAAGTTTCCCGAGAAGGAAAAGATATCGATGAAGTAACTAAGCAATGGCTTAATAATCAGTAATGACGCAAAAACCAATGCGATTACTTAATCTCTCAACCATAAAAAACGCCTAAAGAAATTTACTTTAGGCGTTTTTCTAATAGGAAGAAAAAATTCCTAGGCTTTACGTATCATTGATTGACTAACGAATGACTAAGATCGGAACCTTACTTTTCGCCAACACTTCCGTTGTATTGCTACCAACAAAAAACTGTCTCAATTTAGAATGCCCATACGCCCCCATAACAAACAAACCGATCTGATGTTGTTGTTGATACGTAAGTAACGCTTCATCAACCGATCCCGCCAATATGCTTTCATTAACGCTAAGGCCTGCGTCTCGCAACTGCGTTGCTGCTTGTTCAAACTCCGCACTCTTATTGCCAGAATCATCAACCATCACTAAGTGACATTCTAAACCAACTAACAACGGCGTCTTCATCGCTTTTTCAATCAGTTTATGACTGGTTGGGCTACCATCAAAAGCAATCAGATAAGAATTAGGCACAGCAAACGGCTCACTAACAACCAAAATATGCGCGCTAATAGATCGAATAACACTTTCAAGTTGTGAGCCTATTGTTTTGTTAATGCTGCTCTCTTCACCTGATTTACCTATCACTAACACCCTAATTTCATTTTCTAAATCAATGAGGCTATCAAGTAGGTTTCCATGTCGTTGCAATTTACGGACATCACTCACGCCCTCTTTAGATGCCCACGTCTTTGCTTCTTCCAGTAATTTATTACCGTGTTTAAGTGCTATTTTACTGCGTGCTTCATCAAGATCGGCCAGTTCACTAAGCAACTCTTCTTGGCTTCCTAATCCTATTTGACCTGACAACTCACTCACGACAGGTCTCATGGTTTTATCAAGTGCGTGCAATAGAACAAGTGGTGCATCGACCTTTTTTGCCACCCACGCACTCGCTTCACACGTGGCAAACGTAAATGTAGAACCATCAATACACGCTATTATATTTTTCATTCGTTTTATCCCTAATGTCCGGCCAATAGTTTTTCGACTTCTTCTGGTTTGTCATGCACACCAAATTTATCCACGATAGTCAGGGTCGCTTCATTCATCCCAATCAGATCAACGTGAGTGCCTTCTCGACGAAATTTGACCACCACTTTATCTAAAGCGGAGACAGAAGTAACATCCCAGAAATGCGCTGCCGATAAATCAATCGTTACGCTTTCTATCACTTCTTTAAAATCAAACGACGTTATAAACTTATCTGATGAAGCAAAGAACACTTGCCCTATTACGGTATATTTACGAGGTTCATTCTTATCCGTATTATTCTTTATCACCATCATACGGCTAATTTTATTGGCAAAGAATAATGAGGCAAGCAACACGCCAACCAGAACACCAAGCGCTAAATTATGCGTCATTACCACAATAATCACCGTGGCTAACATAACAATATTCGTTGATATTGGGTGCTTTCTTAAATCAGTAATTGAACTCCATGAGAAAGTACCGATAGCGACCATTATCATCACGGCAACTAAGGCCGCCATTGGTATTTGCTTCAACCACGGGCCAAGAAATACCACCATAATCAATAAAAACACACCTGCTGAAAGTGTAGATAAACGTCCACGGCCGCCCGACTTTATGTTAATCATTGATTGTCCGATCATCGCACAACCCGCCATACCACCAAGAAAACCCGTAAAAATATTGGCAAGCCCTTGGCCTTTACACTCGCGGTTTTTATCGCTGTTGGTATCGGTTAAGTCATCGACAATCGTTGCTGTCATCATAGATTCTAATAAACCCACCACAGCTAAACCAATAGAATACGGCAAGATAATCAATAGCGTGTCTAGGTTTAAAGGCACATCAGGCCATAAGAAAATTGGCAAGGTATCTGGTAGATTCCCCATGTCTCCCACGGTACGAATATCAATATTAAATGACATCGAAATGGCGGTTAATACAACGATACACACCAAGGGAGAAGGAATTAATTTACCGATCACCGGTAGGTATGGGAACAGGTAGATAATCCCTAAACCGGCGGCAGTCATGGCGTAAACATGCCAAGTTACATTTGTTAATTCAGGAAGTTGCGCCATAAAAATCAATATGGCTAACGCATTCACAAAACCTGTAACCACTGAGCGAGAAACAAAACGCATCAAGCTACCGAGCTTTAAATAACCCGCTAAAATCTGCAATATTCCAGTAAGTACAGTAACGGCAAGTAGGTATTCTAATCCGTGTTCTTTAACCAGTGTTACCATCAACAGTGCCATTGCACCGGTAGCTGCAGAGATCATCCCAGAACGACCTCCCGTGAAAGCAATAACAACCGAAATGCTGAAAGAAGCGTACAACCCAATTTTAGGGTCGACACCTGCGATAATAGAAAAGGCGATAGCTTCAGGAATTAAAGCAAGAGCAACAACAATACCCGCAAGTAAGTCACCACGGACATTAGACATCCAATCAATTTTGAAATTTTTTAACATTGAATTCTCAATTTATGCACGGCAATACGCACCAGAAAGAGATCTGGGGTGTAAATAAGTGCTTCTTTGATAATACCAATTCCAGTAATTCCTAGTCCTTATTACTGGTCAAATCACATAATAGCGTCGCTAAAAATTATTTAAGTAGAATAACTACTTATCAGAATATCAGCCTTGCTCTTAAGTGCTTTTCCTGCGTAATAAATAGACCATTTAATTAATGGCAATGGTATGAGTTTTAGCGCGGAAAAGTGGCCGAAAGTACGGCAAAGAATTAACAAGCGCAAAGAGTTAAGCCGAATACTCAGGTGAGTACAGTGCTTAGGTTAGCAATGAGAGCTATAGGGGGGATGGAGCGTTTAAGGCGGCGTAATTAACACAGTGATCAATATCCTCTAAATCAAACAGGTCACCAGTCTATATTTACGAAGGTATCAATTCAATTTCCATTATCGGTTCTTTAGGTTCCATTATCGGTTCTTTAGGTTCCATTAATATATCTATGAAAAGTACGATATTAATGGAAGCCATTATTACATCAATTTTCTAGGCAGCAACTTCCTATAAAAACCCGTTACAAACATGGTTCCAGTCACAACTAAAATAGTACCTATAATGGCATTTATTCCGACGGTTTCTCCTAAGAATAAATAGCCCCACAAAATACCAAACGCAGGAATAAGGAAAGTCACTGAAAGCGCAGAAGAGGCACCTAACTCATTAATTAATCGGAAATACAATAAATACGCAAGGCCGGTGCAGACCGCACCAAGCGCAAATACTGACAACATAATATCTGAGCTAATTGTTTCTCTTACTGGAATAAAAGGAACCAACGGTAGCACCAAGATTACAGAAGCCCACATACTGCCGTGCGCATTATTAAAGGGTTCAACACTTGGGGCATTCTTTGCGTAATTAGTTGCAATACCGTAACTAAACGCCCCCACCAAAGCCGCAATCATTGGAATAATCGCTTCATCACCGACATTAATCGCTTCCCAACCAACAAGAACACTCACTCCAATCATACCTAGAACCAAACCAAATACGACTTCTTTGGTTAGCCAAGTTCGAGTCCAAACTGCGCCAATAATGGCTCCCCAGATTGGGGCACTAGAGTTTAATATCGCTAATGTTGAGACATTTAACACCTGAGCGGAATACGCAAACAATAAAAAAGGTAAGGCTGAATTAAATAACCCTAAAATAAAAAAATGCTTTAAATTAGAAGTGAACTGCAGTGATTTTTTAAGAAAGAATGAAACGACTAATAAGGTTAATGCCGCAAAAGCAACACGAGTTTCAATCAAGACAGCAGGACCAAGAGGGTTGGCTGCAATTCTGACAAATAAAAACGAACCACCCCATAGAGCTGCCAAGGTAAATAGGCTTAATATATTAATCATCCATAACTCCGATAATGAGGTGTTTTTCGAGTGTGGTTGATAATGATAAATTACTCAACCACATTATTTAAAAAGTGCTTTTTAGCGCTCACCTTGTACTTCAAAATCATCAGAAATTAAGCGAGCTTTACCATCTTCTTGAACTGTCCAATGCTCGCTGTGTACAACACCAAATGCTTTGTTCATCGTCCAATTAGCCGTTAATAGATAACCATCTTCACCGATAGGTTCCCATTTAACCTCTGTATAATCAACATCAGCAAAGCCTTGATCCATGATGTTTTTCCAAAACGCTTGGATCTCTTCACGGCCAGTAAACGTTCCAAATGGACGAGCCTCCATAACGGTACCTTCCGCGTATTGCGCTGCACAACCGGCGGCATCTTGAGAGTTAAACGCTTGCTGCCACGCTGAAATGCCTGCTTTACATGCTGCTAAAATTTGTTCTTGAGTCATGGTTGTTTCTCCTAATGTTTGTATGAGATGGACTATACGTGCATTATTAACACTGAAAAACAAACTAATTAGAAATCACTGTTTAATAAATTCAAACAATAGGGTTGGTAAGAGTATGAACAAACTAAAACAAATGACACTCTTTATGACCATCGTTGAAACCGGTTCCATTACTAAAGCGGCAGATAAACTTGAACTATCAAAATCCGTCATTAGCCAGCACTTAAAACAACTAGAGAATGATCTCTCCGTTCCATTATTAAAACGTACTACTCGTAAACAAGTATTAACGACTTCTGGTGAGCGCTTTTATCTGCAATGTTGCAAGATGCATCAGTTAGCCGAAAAAGCATGGAGTGATATCTTACACCAGCAACAATTCCCTCAAGGGAAACTGACGGTCACAGCACCACACGCATTAATGAATAGTATTGTTATTCCGGCATTAAGCTCCACTTTTAAAACACACAAAGGCGTGGCGTTAAATTTAATTGCGCATGACGGGCAGCTCGATTTAATGCAAGAAGAAATTGATTTAGCGATCCGAGTTGGAGAATCCAAACTCAGTAATTTAAAACAAAAACGCATTGCAACGGTACAAGATGTATTGTGTGTTGCGAGAGATTACTCTCCTAGCAACTTAGAAAATATAGAATCCGTTCCTTATATTGCAAACCATTGGCAATCAAAACAGATCTCACATTCCTTAATTAATACAAAAACAAAAATCGCACACCGCTTAAATTTTACCGCCACGCACCAAGTGAACACGGTTCAAAATAGCTTAGCATTAATTGAGAATGGATTAGGGGTTGGTTTGCTGCCTGAGCTTATTTATTTACAACATCAAACAACAGTAAGGAAAGCACTGCCCAATAACGAGATCGCGCCTTCTAATGTGTATGCATTACATCCATTCCATGGTCAAACACCGATAAGTGTAACAATGGCAATCGAAGCGATTGAAAGTGCATTAAATTAAAAAGAAAAACGCCAATTCATCGGGGCGAATTGACGTTTTATTAGTTATCTTGAGGATAAACGATTTTATAATAGAAAAGTTAGCTTCCTATCACACCGCCGTTATCTTTAGTGATCATTACAATGGTTGAACGTGGTTTATTGTCCCCACCTTGAGGGAAATGCCCAGACGGATGTTGCACGCCAACAAACATGGTTTTTTGATCATCAGAGAACGTTAATCCCGTAATTTCACATCCAATTGGACCCGTTAAGAAGCGGCGAATTTCACCCGTTTTAGGATCACCACACAACATTTGATTATTACCTTGCCCTGCAAAATCGCCTTTGTTTGAATAATTACCATCGGTTTGGATCCATAAACGACCCGCCTTATCAAAGCCAATACCATCAGGGCTATTAAACATATTGTCTTTATTTATATTGTCACTGCCTGCGTACAAGTTGCCTTTATGAACCGTTGGATTACCTGCGATTACATATAAATCCCACTGGAATGTATCGCTAACATGGTTGGCATTGGTGGGTGCCCAACGCACAATTTGTCCGTAATGGTTTTCAGCTCGTGGATTAACACCATCAACCTCTTGGCCTTCTTTTACGCCACGGTTTTTATTGTTCGTTAATGTGCAAAATACGTGTTTTTTATCAGGATGCACTGCAACCCATTCAGGCCTGTCCATCGTTGTCGCACCCACTTGTGTGGCGGCACGTCGAGCAAAAATCATCACTTCCGCTTGGCTATTAAATCCATTCTCTTTGGTTAATCCATTTTTGCCATAAGTCAGCTCTAGCCATTGACCATCACCTTCTAGCTTGTCATCTTTCATTACAAACTTAGCAACGTAAAGTGTCCCTTCTTCTAGCAAGTCTCGGTTAGCTGATTTATTGCCTTCTTGATATTTGTTTTTTGATACAAACTTATAAAGATGCTCACCACGCTCATCATCACCAAGATACACAACCACATGACCATCATCGTTCACAACTAAGGCGGCATTTTCGTGTTTAAATCGACCCAGTGCGGTGCGTTTTAATGGCGTTGATGTTGGATCATTGGGATCAATTTCAACCACCCAGCCAAAACGATTTGGTTCATTCGGATTTTTAGCGACATCAAAACGATCATCAAAGTTATGCCATTGATATTTACTTTGCTCAGCTTCAATGCCATAGCGCTTATCATCAGCGGTTAATGCGGCTTTCGTTTCTGAACCAAAAAAGTCATTGAAGTTTTCTTCACAAGTTAAATAAGTGCCCCACGGCGTTTCACCATTCGCGCAATTATTGAATGTTCCTAATACTTTCTTACCCGTTGGATCTGCTTTAGTTTTCAATAAATCGTGACCTGCTGCTGGCCCGGTTACTAACATTTCTGTATTAGCAGTGATACGACGGTTTGCTCGACCATTAATATCCATCGTCCATTGACCATTTTTCTTCACGATTTCAACCACCGTAACACCTACGGCTGCTTGTGCTTTTTTCACATCGTCAGCCGTCATCGTATTGCCTTCATGAGCAAACAAATATTCGTAGTTGGTGTATTCATTATTTACCGCAAGAATGGCGCGATCATTTGATAATGGAAACACACTCATTCCATCGGTATTATCACCAAATTGCAGCGCTTGAGCTTTTGAGTCTTGTTTGCCATTAGGATTAAATTGAGGGGCGTTAGCAAAAATTGGGTCTCCCCATGACATTAACGTACTAGAGCGATATCCTTTTGGCACAACAATATTGTCGCTTGTTGATACCGAGATAGTATCAAAGTTTAATAACGAGTTATCCATGCTACCCGCGATCGCTTTTGCCACTGGATTCAATGCTAAAAATGCACCTGCACTTGCTGCAGCAGTTCCCATCAAAAAACCTCGGCGAGATAAACGTGCATTAACCATGTTGCTAAAATCTGATTCTTTCTCTACAAAATTGCTCATCATACTTCCCTTTTGAAATCGTTATTTTTATAAGTGTGTTTTATATAATCAGCTGTAGCCTAAAGGGGAGTTATGACAGTTTCGTGGAAGATTTGTGTCGGTTTTATTGCTTGTTATTAAATTAAGATCCGGTTTCAAACAACAAAGGCAATTATTTACATTATTACAATGTGATTATTCACCAGAACAATCCATATCAAACACCTTTACAACATTAAGGTAATAGAAGTAAATAATAGATCAGATGACAACCTAGAATAAAAATAATTGTTATTCATTCATGTAGTAATTAATATGTTTCAATATTTAGTTTAAATATAAATTAATACAACTTATAAACAAATATATAAATTAAACATACCGAAACCGATTATAACTTAAGTATAATTAGTCACTTAACACCGTCACCTTGATGTTAAAAATAACCATTTATAATACACTTAATTTTCTATATAAATAAACTAGGCACTATAATCCAAGTTTATAATTTTATATAAAATAAAAACTAACAATAAATGATAATATCATTAATAAAAAACAGTTTATATTTAATAATTAATATAAAAATACGGTTATAAATTTATTTTTTATTGATTCAAGATCATAAAATCAAATACACACGCTTTAGGTTTATATTAAAAAATACAAATAATATGCCGGAGTTATTAAAAATATAAAAACAATAAACCGGAAGAATATACTAATGAAAAAACAATATTTCGTCTTGCTAGGACTAACACCTTTCACCTTTGCAGTACAGAGTGCTACCGTTCTTGATGTTCAAGATGTCGATATAACTAAGCTTCTTAATCCATTAAGTACAACAAATACTGCAGGTCCCCCTAACCAATATAGCTTCACAGAACAAACTCATATTGAACAACAAGGAAAAAAATGGGTTCGTCATCAACAACGGTATCTCGGTATTCCCATCTATGGCCAATCTGTCGTGTCATTAAAAGATCACTATAGCGTTGCTCAAGCCATCACTGGTAATGTTATCCAAGATATAGAGAGTGATATTGGGTCGACTCTACCGCTCATCAATCAAGATCAAGCCATTAACATTGCGAAAGGAACGAATAAATCCAACGTAAAAAGAACAACAACATCTGCCCATACTGACGCAGAATCCGCCGAATTAATGATTATAATTAATGATCAAAAAATGGCACAACTTATATACCGTGTTTCTTATTTAACCGTTAAAGATAAAGCCCCATCCCGTCCAATCACGATGATAGATGCCAAAGATGGTCGTATTCTCGATCGTTGGGAGGGCATTGCTTTTAAACAAGCAGAGGGGGTTGGCGGTAACCAAAAAAGTGGGCGCTACTATTTCAGTGACAATAGTAAATTTGGTGGATTTGAAGTCAATGATGCCTGTCAGATGGACAGTAAAAACGTGGTGACTCTTGATATGAATAGCAGTACGTGGAGCGGACGCATACACCAATTCACTTGTCCTGAGAATACCGCTCGTTCAGCTAATGGCGCCTATGCTCCGATGAACGATGCACAATATTTTGGTCAACGAGTCTTTGATATGTATGGCGAGTGGTTAAACACTCGGCCAATCCGTCAAAAACTAACGATGCGCGTTCATTATGGTAATAACTATGGTAATGCATTTTGGGATGGACAACAGATGACCTTTGGCGATGGAGGATCTTACATGTATCCACTGGCTACCTGGGATGTCATTGCCCATGAAGTTAGCCATGGCTACACCGAACAAAACTCCAATTTAGAGTACCGTGGTATGTCTGGAGGTATGAACGAATCCTTTTCCGATGTCTCCGCCGCGGCATTGAGTTATTTTGTTCACGGTTCTTTCAATTGGAAGATGGGTGAACACGTAATGAAACATTCAGAAGCAATGCGTTTTTTCATCAATCCATCACAAGATGGTACGTCCATTCAACATGTTAATCAATATTATAATGGCATTGATGTTCACCATAGTTCGGGGATTTTTAACCACGCTTTTTATCTTCTTGCGACCAGTCCAGACTGGGATATCAAAAAAGCATTCTTAGTTTATGCAACGGCGAATAAACTATTTTGGCAACCACGTTCAACCTTCCAACAAGGGGCTGAAGGGATTTGTCAGGCTGCAACACAACTCGGTTATGAAACGCAGTCGATTGCTACGGCCTTTCAACAAGTAGGAATAACAGTACAACGCTGTGAAAGCTCAACGCCGAATCCACAGCCACCGATACCCAATCCAGAGACGCCAACGCCCTCGAATGAAGCCACGTTAGTATTAAATCAGCCAACGGTAATAAAAGGAGTTTACGGTGACAAACCACGCTTTAGACTGAATAATCCGCCATCCAATGGTTACGTTAGTATTGATACTTTCGGAGGCCAGGGAGATATTGATATATTCATTGCCATTGATCGCCAACCAACACCGACGGATTACGACTGTTCCTCTCAAAATTCTGGCACCGACGAAAGTTGCTTATTCTTAGATTATCCCGCCAATAGCTATCATGTATTGGTCGTAAGTAAGTCTGATTTTTCTGACGTCATTTTACTCATTGCAGGAAACAGTGAATCGACACCGCCGCTACCTACTCCACCGGTACCACAACCTGAAGATTATTGTGCATATGTACCAGAATGGAGTCCATACACCCACTACTATTATCAGGAAATCGTACAATCGAAGGGCTATATGTTCCGCTCCCTTCAACCATCATCAGGTTGGGATCCTTATTTATACCCAACAGTATGGCAATACCTTCGCCCTTGTCGATGAGTATCAAAGGCGCGATAAATTATCATAAAAAGCCTTAATATAAAAAGCAGTTTTCTAATGTTGAGAACTGCTTTTATGTTCGTCCTCATTACAAAAATTACAATCCAACATTCCTATATTAGACAATGAAAATTTCAGAAAAAAATCAGAGACCTGTCAAAACGATTACACCTCAAATCTTTACACCTCGAATATAAAAACAATTAAAACATTAATTAACAATTTTATAACCACACGCAAATCACTGTTTATAAAGTAATTTAAACAAAAACGAAGCATTTCAAAAAAACCAAGATCAAAATAATAATTTGTACTCTAACTAAATATCTGTCATTTTATAATTAATTGAACGTTCAATAAAAAATAAAAGGACAGCAAATGCCCAAGGTAGGGATGCCTGACATACGAAAACCACAACTCGTCAAAGCGACAATGACCGTTATTGGTCGTGTCGGTCTACACGCAGCGAGCATTGCTTTAATTAGCAAAGAAGCGGGAGTATCTACAGGGATAATTAATCACTACTTTGGTGGCAAGCATGGTCTTTTAGAAGAAACCATGCGTGAAATTCTTCGCCAACTGTCTAATACCATCACGACTCAACTGAAAAGCTTACCTGTTGACGCTCACCAACAGCGTATCACTGTCATTGTTAATGGTAATTTCGAGGGCTATCAAGCAGAAAATGAAGTCGCTAAAACGTGGCTCGCATTCTGGTCTTACTCGATGCATGACGCTCAATTAAAGCGTTTACAGCGTGTAAATGAAAAACGATTGCTGTCTCATTTGAAAATTGAATTAAAAGAAATGTTTAATAATCAACAAGCTGACCTCGTTGCTCACGGGATAGCGTCGTTAATTGATGGTATATGGCTAAGAGGTACATTGAACCCCGAAGGCATTGACGCAAATAAAGCCCGTACCGTCATTAACGATTACCTTGAAAAACAACTCTCATTTTATTCAAAAAATAAAAACCACTCATAATAATTATTAAGTCAGAGATTAAAATGGAAATGAATTCGTTATACATCGATGGTCAGTCTATTCAGGCAACGTCTGGAGAAACCTTCACTAGCATTAATCCTGCTAATGGCGAACCCATTGCACAGCTAGGCCAAGCCTCTCAAGCCGATCTTGAGCTTGCTATTGAATCGGCAAAGCGTGGTTTCGCGGTATGGTCTGCCATGTCACCGATTGAACGCAGCCGTATTCTTCTCAATTCTGTAAAAATACTTAGAGAACGAAACAATGACCTTGCAAATATTGAGGTTATGGATACCGGTAAACCGCTTCAAGAAGCATTAGAAGTTGATGTAGCCTCTGGTACCGATGTCATTGAATACTTCGCAGGGTTGGTTCCTGCAATGCAAGGTGACCAACAGCCACTAGGTGAAAGCCAATTTTTTTACACTCGTCGTGAGCCACTTGGTATTTGTGCGGGCATCGGTGCGTGGAACTACCCTATCCAGATCGCCATGTGGAAATCAGCACCGGCATTGGCAGCGGGTAATGCGATGATCTTCAAACCGTCAGAAGAAACGCCCTTAACGGCACTGAAACTGGCCGAAATATTTACTGAAGCGGGATTGCCAGATGGCGTGTTCAACGTCGTTCAAGGTGATTATCGTGTTGGTCAAATGCTGACTGCACACCCTGATATCGCAAAAGTGTCTTTCACTGGTGAAACAGGAACAGGCAAAGCAGTCATGGCTGACAGTGCAAAAACACTAAAATCAGTCACGATGGAGTTAGGTGGGAAATCACCAATGGTCGTCTTTGATGACGCAAAATTGGATGATGCGGTTTCTGCTGCGATGGTGGCAAACTTTTATACTCAAGGCGAAGTGTGCACCAATGGCACTCGTGTTTTTGTTCATGAAAATCTTTATGACAAGTTCATTAGCCAACTTAAAGTTCGTACTGAAAAACTGATTGTCGGTGACCCAATGGACATCGAAACCCAAGTCGGTGCGCTCATTTCAAAAGCGCATTTAGCAAAAGTATTAGAGGCCATTGAGCAAGCCAAACAGTCAGGTGCAACCCTGCTTACTGGCGGCTATCAAGTAACCGACAAAGGATTAGAAAACGGTAACTTTGTGGTTCCTACCGTCTTTGTAAATTGCGAAGACGATATGCCACACGTTCAACAAGAGATCTTTGGTCCTGTTATGTCGGTCCTTAAATTCACTGACGAAGACGAGGTTATTCGCCGCGCAAACGACACTAAATATGGGCTTGCTGCCGGTATTTTCACTCAAAACTTATCACGAGCTCACCGAGTTATTCATCAAATGCAAGCGGGTATTTGTTGGGTAAATACGTGGGGAGACTCTCCTGCAGAAATGCCGGTAGGCGGTTATAAGCATTCAGGTGTTGGACGTGAAAACGGCCCTGAAACGCTACTGCATTACACGCAAACCAAAAGCATATTAATAGAGCTTGGTGATTTCGCTAGCCCTTACGCTTAATTTGCCCTTCCAATAAAAACGTCTAGCCCTATGCGCTAGACGCCACGGAGAATACAGACATGGAACAACGCTACGATTATATTATCGTCGGCGCGGGTTCGGCCGGCTGTGTGTTAGCAGATAGACTAACCGAAAGCGGTCAACACAGCGTTTTATTATTAGAAGCAGGCGGTACGGATAAGAGTATTTTTATCCAAATGCCGACCGCTCTTTCTTACCCTATGAACTCTGAAAAGTACGCATGGCAGTTCGAGACCCAACAAGAATCCGGACTCGATGGACGTCAATTGCATTGCCCTCGCGGTAAAGTTCTTGGTGGAAGCTCGTCGATTAACGGTATGGTTTATGTTCGTGGTCACGCGTGTGATTATGACGAATGGGAAGAAAATGGCGCGACAGGTTGGAACTACCAAGCTTGCTTACCTTACTTCCGTAAAGCAGAAACATGGAGCAAAGGCGCTGATCAATATCGCGGAGGCGAAGGCCCTTTAGGTACGTGTAATGGCAATGACATGACACTTAATCCTCTATATCAAGCCTTCATCAATGCAGGTAAAGACGCTGGATACCCAGAAACATCAGACTACAACGGCTATCAACAAGAAGGTTTTGGCCCAATGCACATGACGGTAGACAAAGGCGTTAGAGCATCTACCTCAAACGCGTATCTTCGTCGTGCTTTAAAGCGTCCTAACTTAACGCTAATGAAAGGTATTGTCGCCAGAAAAATTCTACTTAAAGACAACAAAGCCGTTGGTATTGAGTTTGAAAAATCAGGAAAAATTATCAATGTGCATGCAAATAAAGAAGTCATTTCAAGCGCAGGTTCAATTGGCTCAGTTCAATTACTGCAACTGTCAGGCATAGGTCCAAAATCCGTCTTAGAAAACGCAGGCGTAGAGGTAAAGCATCAACTCTCTGGTGTTGGTGAAAACCTGCAAGATCACCTTGAGATTTACTTTCAATATCATTGTAACGAACCCATTACGCTGAACAGCAAATTAGGCTTAGTTAGCAAAGGGCTCATTGGTGCCGAATGGATATTAACTCGCAAAGGGTTAGGCGCGACAAACCACTTTGAATCGTGTGCTTTTATTCGTTCTCGCAAAGGCTTGAAGTGGCCTAATCTTCAATATCACTTTTTACCTGCGGCGATGCGTTATGACGGACAAGCCGCATTTGATGGCCATGGATTTCAAGTTCATGTTGGCCCAAATAAGCCAGAAAGTCGCGGAACAGTATCAATAACCTCTTCAGATCCTCACGCAAAACCAAAGATCGTTTTTAACTACATTTCGACTGAGCAAGATCGCCAAGATTGGCGCGATTGTATCCGTCTTACTCGTGAGATTTTATCGCAACCCTCAATGGATGCCTTCCGTGGTGAAGAAATTCAACCGGGTATTGAGGTCACGTCTGACGAGGCGATTGATGAATGGGTTAAGCAAAATGTAGAAAGTGCTTACCACCCTTCTTGTGGCTGCAAAATGGGCAATAAAGAAGACCCAATGGCTGTACTCGATGAACAGTGCCGCGTACGTGGAATTACGAATTTACGCGTTGTCGATTCTTCTGTAT